>JAXDIC010000394.1:0-34025 GCA_034664185.1 Thermoleophilaceae bacterium | reverse complement strand
GCTGGTGCAGGCCCGCGATCTCCTCGGTGATCACCTTGGGGTCGACCACGACGCCGTTGCCGATCAGGCACAGCTTGCCGGGATAGAGGATCCCGGACGGGATCAGGTGGAACTTGTAGGTCTCGCCGCCGCGGACGATGGTGTGGCCCGCGTTGTTGCCGCCCTGGTAGCGGATGACCACGTCCGCCCGCTCGGCCAGCAGGTCCGTGATCTTCCCCTTGCCCTCGTCGCCCCATTGGGCGCCAACCACCGCCAGACCTGGCATGTCTCTACTCCAGGCCCGCGGGCTGGCCGGACGGGAGCGTGTAGAGCTCCGTGCCGGGCTCGGGCTGGTCGCGGCGTCGACGCAGGTCATCTCCCATGATGGGAATGGTGACGCACATCTCGCTCAACCTGGAGACCAGGCGCGCGCCGACCTGCTCGCGCAGCTCCCCGTCGCTCAGATTGGTGGTGACCACGATCGAGCGCTGCTCCTGCCAGCGCTCGTTGACGATCGCGTAGAGCTGCTCCAGGACCCATTCGGTGCGCTTCTCCGCTCCGAGGTCGTCCAGGTGCAGCAGATCGGCGCTGGACAGCCGGCGGAAGAGGTCCAGGTACGACCTGCCCGAGCCGTCCTCGTAGGTGGCCTTGATGTCCGCGAGCAGCTGCGGCACCGAGTAGATGGCCACGGAGTGCCCTGCCTCGACGGCCGACTTGGACACCAGCATCGCGAGCGACGTCTTGCCCGTACCGACGTCGCCGAAGAACCAGAAGCCGCGCCCCCGCTCGAGGTTGCGGTCGATGTCCAGCACGTAGTCGCGCACCTGCCGCAGAACCGTTGGGTCCAGGTCGCAGATCGGCTTGCGGTCGAACGACACGCCGCGGAAGCGCCGCGGGATGCCCGATCCGATCCGCCGGCTGCTGGCTCGGTTGATGCGGATCTCGCGGCAGTCGCACGGGCGTGCGTCGCCGGTCTCCTCGTCGAGGATCCAGCCGCTGCCGTCGCACGTGCCGCGCGGACAGAAGTCGCCGTCGAAGCTCACAGCTCGTCGTCCTCTGACGCGACCGCGGCTGAGAGCGGGACGTCGTTCGTGCGCTCGCGGAAGATGTTGGCGAACTTGGGATAGCGGGACAGGAATGTGAGCACCACGTCGCCCACCGGGCCGTTGCGGTGCTTGGCGACCAGGATGTCGGCCTCGCCCGGACGCTCGGACTCCTCCTTGTTGTAGTACTCGTCGCGGTAGATGAACATGACCAGGTCGGCGTCCTGCTCGATCTGGCCGGACTCGCGCAGGTCGGAGAGCAGCGGCTTCTTGTCCGGCCGGCTCTCGACGGCGCGCGAGAGCTGCGACACGGCGATGACCGGGATGTTGAGCTCGCGCGCGAGGATCTTGAGCCCGCGGCTGATCTGGCCGATCTGCTCGACTCGGCTGTCGGCCCCGGGCTCCGGTCGCATGAGCTGCAGGTAGTCCACGATGACCAGCCCGAGCGGCTGGCGGGAGTGCAGGCGGCGCGCCTTGGCCCGCAGCTCCATGACGCCGAGGTCGCTGGAGTCGTCGATGTAGAGCGGCGCGGCGGCCAGCTTCTCGGTGGCCTTGACCACCTTGGGCCAGCGATCCGGCCGGACGCGGCCCTTGCGCAGGTCGTCGCCGTTGAGCTTGGCCTCGGCGGCGATGAAGCGCTGGGCGAGCTCGGTCTCGGACATCTCGAGGGAGAAGAGGGCGACCGGCCGGCCGTGGTCGACTGACGCGTTCTGCGCGATGTTGGTGACGAGCGCCGACTTGCCCATCGCCGGCCGCGCGGCCAGCACGATCAGGTTGCCCGGCTGGAAGCCGCCCGTGAGCTCGTCGATGTCCTTGAACCCGGACGGCGTGCCTGTGATGGCCACGCCCTCGCGCGAGACCCGCTCGAGCTTGGCCAGCTCGTCGTGCAGGACGGCCTCGATCGCGCGAAGCTCGCCGGTGCGGTCGTCGTGCGCGATCCGGTACAGCGAGGCCTCGGCCTTCTCGACCAGCTCGTTGGGCTCGCCGGCGAACGAGTAGACGTCCTCCTGGATGCCGCGCGTGGTCTCCAGGAGCCGGCGGAGCAGGCTGTGCTCCTTGACGATGCGCGCGTACTGGCGCGCGTTGGCGGCCGCCGGAACGAGGTTGGGCAGCGAGTGCACATACGCCGTGCCGCCGGCCTCCTCGAGCTCGCCGGCGCGCCCCAGCTCCTCGCAGACCGTGAGGACGTCGACCGGCTCCGGAGAGGCCTTCTCCTTCAGGCGGTTCATCGCCTTGAAGATCAGGCGGTGGCGCTGGCGGTAGAAGTCGTCGGGCCGGAGCTTTACGTCGATCTGGATGCCGTCGAGCGCCTGCTCGGAGAGCAGGATGGCCCCGAGGACCGACACCTCTGCTTCCTGGTTCTGCGGAGGGAGCTTGCCTGAGGCGGCGTCAGGCGGTACCGATATCGCCACGGCCGATCAAGCGCCTGGGATGTCGGGTGCGGAAACCATGCCCCTGGGCGTCACTGCGCGGTCACGATCGTCTTTATGTTGGCCGTGACACCGTCGTGGACCTCCACCGTGACCATGTGCGTGCCGGTGGTGCGGATCGGATCGTCGAGCTGGATCTTGCGGCGGTCGATCTTCAGGTCGCGCGCCTGCCGGATGGCGTCGGCGACGTCCTGAGCCGTGACCGATCCGAACAGCCGCCCGTCCTCGCCGGCCGCCGAGGAGATGGTGAGAACCGTGCGCGAGAGCAGCGCCGCGTTCTCCTGAGCCCGCTCGGAGGCGTCGCGCGCGGCCTGCTCGGCCGCCTCCATGCGCCGCTTGGCCTCGGCGATCGAGGCCGGCGTGGCGGAGTGGGCCAGCTTGCGCGGCAGCAGGAAGTTGCGCAGGTAGCCCGGAGAGACGTCGACGATGTCGCCACGCTCACCAAGAGCCTCGACATCCTTGAGCAGGATCGCTTGAGCCATAGTCAGATCACCTCAACTCCCTGATCGCGAAAAGCGAGCAGTCCAAGGACGCAGGGTCGAAGGCTTGGTGGGCCAAGCCGAGACCCGAGGACGCCGGAATGCGACGCTTTGCAGCGATCAGCGGTCGGAGACGTAGGGCAGGAGGCCGAGTTCCCGCGCGCGCTTGATGGCGCGCGCAAGCTGAGCCTGATGGCGGCGGCAGGAGCCGGTGATGCGAGCCGAGCGGATCTTGCCCTTCTCGCTCATCGCGCGCCGGAGCATGCCGAAGTCCTTGTAGTCGATCACGTCGACCTTGTCCTTGCAGAACTGGCATGGCTTGCGCCGGCCTCCGCCGGTGCCCGGCTTGCCTCTGTCTCGCCGGCGACTGGTCTGCTGCCGGCCTCGTGCCTTCGCCATCTAGTAGGGACCCACCTTGAATCGTTGCCCGTTGTTCCAGCCCGGCGAGTCTATCGAGGGCCAGACGCGATTCCGTCCCGCCGGCGAGGGCGGCGCTCATGCCACGGACCCCGTCCGCCTAGAACGGGATGTCGTCGTCCCCAGTGCCGCCGCCACCGGCGGGAGCAGGGGCCGCCTGGAAGTCGGCCGTGTCCGCCGGGACGTCGCTCTGGGGGGTGAAGCGGCCGCCGTTCTCGCCGCCCTCGCGGGAGCCGAGGAACTGGACCGAGTCGGCGATGATGTCGGTGGCCTGACGCTTGTGGCCGTCCTTGTCCTCCCACTCGCGCCACTCGAGCCGGCCGTCGATGGCGACCGGGCGGCCCTTCGAGAGGTACTGGGCGCAGTTCTCGCCCTGGGCGCCCCACACCGTGACGTCGAAGTAGTTGGGCTTGTCGACCCAGCTGCCGGAGGCGTCCTTGCGGCGGGTGTTGCACGCGATCCGCAGGCTGCAGACGGGGGTGCCGCTGGGCGTGTTGCGCAGCTCGGGGTCGCGGGTCAGGTTGCCGGTCATGACGACCCGGTTGATGTTGGTGGCTGCCATCTCTTGGCGCTCCTTCTTATCGAGCGGACGGTTCGGGAGTGGTCAGGCGAGGGTACATGCGGATGCCGCCGGAATGGGCGCGCTCACCCGGGAAGTTGCTGGAACGTCGGCATGTTTTCGCGGTGCTGTTGCGAATGGAGCGCGGAAGTCACGAAGCCGGGGCTTCGGACTCCTCCGCGGGGCGCTCGGCATCCGCCGGCGGCGGCTCGGCGTCCGGCGCCGGCGCCTCGGCATCCGCCGCGGGTCGCTCGGCGTCGGCCGCGGCTCGAGCCGCGACGCGCGTCTCCTGCGGGCGCTCGCGGGCGCGCGGGGCCTCTTGGCGCGGCGTGGGCGGCGGCGGCGTGCCCGGCTTGACCTTGATGATCCGGAAGCGCAGGACGCCCTCCGCGATCTTGAGCGAGTGGTCGATCCGCTCGAGCGTCTCGTTCTTGTCGGTCTCGAACTGGAAGAGGTGGTAGGCCGCCTCGGGGCGGTGGTCGATCTCGAAGGTCATCCGGCGGATGCCCCAGTCGTGCTTGCCCACGAGGGTGCCGTCGGTCTGGATCATCGACTCGACGCTGCTGAGAACCTGGTTCTGCCGCTCCTCGGGAGCGTTCGGGTCCAGCAGCAGCATCAGGTCGTAGAGGGCGGCCATCGGCGGCGGAAGATAGCAGTGACACCCCGCCCCGCCGGGGGGCGAGACCGCTTTGCAGGGCCCTTAGAGAGGCATGGCGAGGCGGCGAGGAGACGGCCCGCCCGGTCCTCTCGACCGGGTGCGATGGGGCAACGTGGGACGGTTGGCCGCGCTCCTCGCCGCCGGCCTGCTCATCGCCGTGGGTCCGCGGTCGTGCGGTGGGCAGCAGGCGGCGCTCCCACCCGTTCCCGGGCCGGAGCGGGTCACGCTGCGACCCAGCGCGCCGTCGACCGGGCAGCCGCGCCGAAGAGTCGCCGACAAGCCTCGGCTGGTGCCGGATGCCCCGTCGCGGCCCCACGGGCCGAAGCATCGGCGGCACCGGCGTCGCGAGCGGCACGCGCCGGGGCGCTCCGTGGGGCGCCGAGCCACCCCGATCGCCCCCACCGTCGTCGCTCCGGCCTCCCCGCCGTATACGCGACCGGCGCCGCGTCGCGCCGCCGCGGCACCCGAGCCCGAGTTCTTCTAGCCCCGGTCGGGCGACGGGGCCCGGCCGCCGACGAGCTACGAGAGCGCCGGCACGCCGCCCGGCCCGAGCTTCGCACCGGAGCGCTTTGCGTCGATGTCGCGCAGCTGGTCGTCGATCCAGTCGCCCGGGTCGCGTGAGGAGATGATCTTCTTGAGGCCCTCCGCCCGCCACGAGCGCTCCTCGGGCGCCATCGTCAGAGCGCGGTAGATCGCGTCAGCCTGCTCCTGAACGTCGAACGGATTGACCGACAGCGCGAACTCGCCCAGCTCCTCGTGCGCCCCCGTGTTCTCGGAGAGCAGGCTGACGCCGTGGCGCTCGTTGACCAGCGGACCCTCCTTGGCCACGAGGTTCATCCCGTCGAACATCGCGTTCACGATCAGCAGGTCGTAGTGCTTGTAGGAGGCGATCGCCTCCTCGAGGTTCTCGCGCAGCTTGAGCTGGATCGGCATCCAGTCGGTGGTGCCGTGGCGGTGGTTGACCACCGCCACCAGAGCCTCGATCTTCTCCAGGTACTCGGCGTACTCCGGCACGTCCTGGCGCGAGGGCATGAGCTGTGCGATGAAGGTCACGCGCTCGAGGAACTCCGGGTGCTGCTCGAGGAAGAGGTCGAACGCGGTGAACCCGCGCAGCACGTTCTTGGAGAGGTCGGCGCGGTCGACGCGCAGGATCAGGTGCTGGCGCCGGCGGCGCAGCAGCTCGCGCTCGTACTCGTGCACGCTGGGGCGCTGCGCGGTGCGCTCGAAGCTGGCGGCGGAAATCGGCAGCGGGTAGTGGCGGACCCACACCTCGCGGCCCTCGTGGCGGACGATGCCCGCCTCGTCGTCCACGTCCAGCCCGAACAGCTCGCGGCAGCAGAGCAGGAAGTTGCGCCGGTACGCGCTTGTGTGGAAGCCGATGATGTCGTTGGCCAGGAGGCCCTCGAAGATGTCCTCCCGGATGTCCGAGGGCAGGACCCGCCAGGCGTCGGGCTGGGTCCACGGGATGTGGATGAAGTGGTGCAGGAACACGCCCGGCCGGGCGGCTCGGATGACCTTTGGCGCGGTGTAGAGGTGGTAGTCGTGCAGCATCACGACGGTGTCGTCGGAGTCGACCTCGTCGAGGACGGCGTGGGCCAGGTCCTCGTTGACCACGCGGTAGCCGTGCTCGTACGCGTCGACCTCCTCGCGCCGGATGTCCGGCGCGTTGGACAGGTCCCAGAGGTAGTGCTGAATGAACCAGAGGAGCGGGTTGGCCACCACGTTGTAGAACTGGTCGTAGGCCTCGGGGTCGCTCTCCACGAGCCGCAGCCGGTACGGGGTGCCGTCGACCTCGCAGTCGAAGCTGCCGCCCCCATGGCGGCGGCTGAGCTCCGCGTCCGCGTCGGACATCGTCGAGGCGATCCAGAGCGCGTCGCGGTGGTGGACCAGCCCGGTGAGCGCGGTGACCAGGCCGCCGCCGCCGCGCATCGCCTTCAGCTCGCCCGCCTCGTCCTGCTCGAACGTGGCCGGGCCGCGGTTCGAGACGAGGATCAGCTGGACGTCGCCGTTCATCCCAGGCCGTCGAAGACGTTCAGCCAGTCGAGCAGGAGGCGGGGGGTGAGGAAGTGGCGCCGGACGTGCTCCTTGCCGGCGCGTCCGAGCTGCCTGCCCAGCTCCGGCTCGCGCAGGATCCGCAGCGTGCGATCCGCGCACTCCTCGGGGGAGTTGACCAGGTAGCCGGTCCTGCCATCCTGGACCTGGAGCGGAATGCCGCCGACGTCGCCGCCGATGAACGGCCGCGCCTTCCAGAGCGCCTCCGACACGGTGAGCCCGAAGCCCTCGCGCGTGGACTTCTGCACGAGCACCTCGGATTGCGATTGGAACGCGTTGACCTCGATGGAGCCGACCTGGTTCAGGTTGTTGAGGATCTTGATGTCGGGATCGCCAGCCGCATACTCGACCGTGGAGTTGAAGAACTGCCAGCCCTCCGGGTCGTCGGTGGCCATCGAGCCCACCAGCGCCAGCTGGACGTCGGGCATCTCCTGGCTGACCAGACGGTACGCGTCGATCACGCCGAGCGGATCCTTCCAGGGGTCGAATCGGGACACCTGGCACATGAGCGGCCGGTCGACGTCGACGCCGAACTGGTCGCACACGAAGGCGGCGTCCTCGGGCGACAGCGCCATGTTCTTCGGGGACAGCGGGTCGATGGCCGGCGGTATCAGGTGCACGGGGCCGCTTGCGTCGAGCCCGGACGGGACGTACTTGTCGATGTGGTAGACGGACCCGTCGTAGTCCTTGATAAGCGGCACCAGGCGACCCAGGGTGGCCTCGTTGGGGGTGGAGAGGTCGATGTGGCAGCGCCAGACCCAGCTGCGCGCCTTGTCCGGCACGTGCTGGCGGATGGCCAGCGGCTGTGGGTCGTGCACGATGATCACGTCCCAGTCGCCGGTCAGCTCCTTCGCGTTGATCTCGTTGAAGCGGTGGTAGACCTGCCACTCCTCCCGGTCCAGGTCCTGCGGATTGCCCTGGAGGGCGTTGTGCATGATCTTGGTGGCGTTGAAGAACTCCTCGCGGCCGATGATCACCTGCCACTCGGCCTCGATGCCCACGTCCCGCATGAGCGGGACGAGCGTGTAGAGGATCTCCGAGACGCCGCCCCCGAAGGCGGTGGCCGAGAGGTGCAGGACCTTGAGCCCCGTGAGCTTCTCGGATAGGACTCTGATCTCCTCGATGAGGGGACGCCCCACGAGGTGCGTGTAGTCAGCCAGGGACTTGTGCCCCACCCCTACCGGCTGCAGCATGAGGCGGCTCCTTTAGCGTTCGTCGGCCGGGCAGACTACTCGGCGGCTAAGCCGAGACGCTTAGTCAAGCGCATCGTCCCGTCGGCATAGGTGCAGTCGTCGGCCGTGGCCCCGATGATCGCCCTCGAGAGCTCGCGCTCCTCCTCCGAGACCGTCGGTTGCTCGGCACCGCTCACCTCGACCACGATCTGGTCGTCGAGGAGCTCGAAGGTGAACGTCATGTGCGGGACCTCGTCGTCGCCACGGGAGGCTGCGCGGCGATCGCCGCCCATGAGGAAGGACGCGGCCTCCGTGATCGCCAGCTTGAGGTCGGCCGCCGCCTCGAGCTCGAGCGGCGCAAGGCGGCAGACGGCGGACAGCGCGAGTCGCGCAAGCACCACGTAGTCCGGCTTGGCCGGAATCGTGAGTGAGACCGTCCTGTCGATGGCCGCGGCTTCCATGCGCGGCTAACCCTACCCCAGCGGGCTGGCACGCCAGGCCGAGGCATCCAGGTCGGCGAGACGCGCGAGCCCGGCGTCCAGCTCGGCGAGGATCCGCTCGTGGAGCGCGGCGTTGGCGCTGGCCACTATCGACATCTGGTAATCGGCTCCGGACCCCAGCAGGGGCCGGTCGTCCAGCGGGCGGCCGCGCGCATCGGTCACGATCGCTCCGGCCTCGGTGGCGCAGAGCACGGCCGCGGCGAGGTCGTACGGCGAGTTGTTCAGCACCGCGCCCCGGCCCACGCGCTCGAACTCCTCCCGCATGCCGGGCACCTCGTCGACCAGGAGCGGGCCCGGCTCGACGTAGGCGTCGAGCTGGCCGGTCATCACGCGCGTCACGTCGAACGCGGCCGAGCCCAGGTCGAACGTGCCGCCGGCGACCGACGACGTGTCGATCAGGACCGCGAGCACCTCGGTGAGCGCGCGCGCCGGGCGCCCGCGGAAGCCGTAGGTCCAGAACATGCGGTCCAGCCGCTCGTTGCCCGACAGGCGCACCGGGGGCGCCTCGAGCACGCCGCTCCCGCGCCGCGCCAGGAACACCGCGCCCGACGGGATCTCCACCACGCACGCCACGTCGACGTCGCCCATCCGGACGCCGTCGCGGAGCGGCGCGGCGGCCACCGAGACGCAACACGACTCGAGCCCCGCCATGGCTGGCCGGGTGCCGTCGATCGGGTCGACGACCAGCACCGTGGTCGCCTGGCCCTGCGAGGGCATCACCAGGCCGCGGTCCTCGGAGTAGAACGCCACGTCCGGCGCGCGCTCCGACAGGAACGACTCGAGCGTCCGCTCGGCCTGCTCGTCGATCGCGAAGGTCACGTCGCCCCCGGCACCGTCGCCGTCGGTGTGCGCGCGGCCGGCGTGCGAGCCGAGCATGGGCAGGACCTGGGCGCGCAGCGCCAGGGCCAGGTCGCGGACCAGCTCGACCGGCACGGGCTAGCGGGGGGCGGGCGGCCTCGACCCGCCCCGGTCCCCGCCGGACACCGGCAGCGCCAGCGTGAACACCGTGCGGCCGGGCCGCGAGAGCAGCTCGATGCGACCGTCCATCCGCTCGGCCAGCTCCTTGGCGATGGCCAGGCCGAGGCCCGACCCGCGCGCGGCATCGGCGGTGTAGAAGCGCTCGAACAGCTGGGTGCGCGCGGCCGGCTCGATCCCCGGCCCGCTGTCCGCCACGGCCAGCTCCGCCGCGCCGTTGCTCCGGCTGGCGCTGACGGTGACGGTCGTGCCCTCCGGGGTATGCCTGAGGGCGTTGTCGAGCAGGATGCGCATGATCTGGGCCACCCGCTCGCGGTCGGCGCGGGCGCCGACCGCCTCGTCCGAGACGCGCAGGTCGAGGTCGGTCTGGTGCTGCGTGACCGCCGGGGTGAACTCCGCGGCCACCGCGTGCGCCAGCTCGCCCAGGTCCACCACCTCCGAGTCGAACTCCACCGACCCGGCGTCCAGCCTGGAGAGGTCGAGCAGGTCCACCGCCAGCTTCTGCAGCCGCGCCACCTGGCCGCGCATCGTCTCCAGGAACTCGTCGCGCGTGGCCTGGTCGAGCTGCTCGTCCTGGAGCAGCTCCACGAACCCGCCCAGCGAGAAGATCGGCGTGCGAAGCTCGTGCGAGGCGTTGGCGATGAACTCCTTGCGCGCACGATCGACGCGCGCGAGCTGGACCTGCATCTCGTTGAACGCCTGCGTAAGGCGCCCCAGCTCGTCGTTGGAGTCGACCGGCAGCGGCCGCACCTGGCGTCCCGCCGCCAGGTCGCGCGCGGCGCGCTCCAGCCGCGAGACGCGCAGCGCCAGAGCGCGCGCGACGAAGAAGCCGCAGACGAACGCGATGACGAGCGCCACCAGACTGGCCTCCAGCAGGCGGCTGCGCACCAGCCCGACGACCTCGCCCGCGTCGATCGGGCGCGTGAACATGGCGACCCACGGCCGCCGGCCGCGATAGAGCAGCGGCACCGCCACCTCGGCCGTGCTGTGCGTGCGGTGCCCGGCGGAGGCGCCCGTCCCGCCGCGGCGGAGCGCCCGCGCCGCCAGCGCGTAGTCCGGGCGAACGACGCGCAGCTCGTTGGAGTCCGAGATCACGTAGAACTGCGGCGGCGCGGCGCCGGACGACTGCTGGACGCCGAGCAGGGTCACCCGCCCGTGGGCGGCGTCGGCCACGGCGCGAACGAGCTGGTCGAGCTTGGGGGCGGTGACGTCACGGCCGATGACCGCGCCGAGGCGGGGCGACAGCGCGGCCGCCGCGTGCTCGAGGTCGTGCAGCCGCTGGTCCTCGAGCCGCGACTCGAGCTGCGGAAGGAAGAAGAAGATGACGGCCGAGAAGCCGAGCGCCGTGATCGCCAGGAACAGCAGCGTGAGCCGGTTCTGCAGCGACCGGAGCCGCGGCAGGCGCTTGGTCATCTGTCGCGGAAGTGGTAGCCCACCCCACGGACCGTGAAGATGAGCTCCGGCGCGGCCGGGTCGAGCTCGAGCTTCTCGCGGAGGTGGCGGATGTGGACGTCGATGGTGCGCGGGTCGCGATACGCCGAGTCGCCCCACAGCCGCTCCAGCAGCATGCTGCGGCTGAACACGCGACCCGGGCTGCGCGCGAGCGCTGAGAGGATCTCGAACTCCACGTAGGTGAGCCGGACCGCCTCCCCGCGCAGATCGACCGATCGCTTGGCCAGGTCGATGTGCAGGTCGCCGTGGACGAGCGGATCCTCCGCGGCGTCGCCGTTGCGCGCCAGCGCGGCCCGGCGCAGGACGGCCTTCACGCGGCTGCGGAACTCGCGCACCGAGAACGGCTTGGTGATGTAGTCGTCGGCGCCCAGCTCGAGGCCCAGCACCTTGTCGAGCTCCTCGGCCTTCGCGGTCAGCATGATGATGGGCACCGAGCTGCGCGCACGAAGCTGCTTGCAGACGTCGAAGCCGTCGGTCTCCGGCAGCATGACGTCGAGCACGACGAGGTCGAACTGGTCCTCCCCGAAGCGGTCGAGCGCCTCCCGTCCCGTGCGCGCGACGACGACCTCGTACCCGTCCGTGCGGAGCGGATACGTGAGCAGGGTGCGGATGGACTCCTCGTCGTCGACCAGAAGAATCCTCGGCGCGTCACTCGACATCTCCAGGGCCTTAACAATCCAGATTGTAGGTTGGAGCGAAGTTGGGATCGGAAATTTGATCGAGCCGCGCCTCTACCGGGCCGCTTTCCTTCCGGCGCTGCTCGCGGTGGTGGTCGCCGCGTTCTCGCTGGAGAACCGTCCGCGTCCCGTGCCGCAGGGGCTCGCCGCCGATGTCCTGTTCGACGGCACGAGCGCCTCCTCGACCGTGAACGCCATCTTGCAGGACGCGTCGGACCGGCGCCTGGGCACACCGGGCGACGCTCGCACGGCCGCGCGCATCGCGTCCGCGTTCCACCGCTACGGGTTCACCGTCACCACCGACCGCTTCGGCGACGAGGGGCAGCAGCTGGTCAACGTCGTGGGCCGCCGGCCCGGCCTCTCCCGCGAGGAGATCGTGCTGGTCGCCTCGCGCGACGCGGCCTCCGTGCCCGACGCGACGGGCAGCGCGGCCGACAGCGCCGCGCTGATCGAGGTTGCCCGCACGCTGTCCGGCCGGGCGGCCAACAAGACGATCGTCCTGGCGTCGGTGGACGGCGGCACGCGCGGCGAGGTCGGCGCGACGCGCCTGGCCGGGCAGCTCGGCGACACGAGCCTGGTGAGCGGAGTGGTCGTGCTCTCCAACACCGGCGCAGCCCGCTCGCGCGGACCGCTCCTCGTGGACTGGTCGAACGACCCCACGCGAGGCAGCCTGGGACTGCGCCGCACGGCGGCGGACTCGCTACGCAACGAGCTGGGGATCGACGGCGGGCCGGAGGCCACGCCGGCGGCGCAGCTCGCCAGGCTGGCGCTTCCGGTGGCCCCCGGCGCCCAGGGGGTGCTGATCCCCCAGGGCCTGCCGGCGATCCGCCTCTCCGGAAGTGGAGAGCTGGCGCCGCCGCCGGGCCGCCGTCGCTCGCGCGACCTGAACACCGATCGCTACGGAGCCATCGGCAGGGCGACTCTCCGGATCGTGTCGGCTCTGGACGCGAGCCCGTCGCGACCGGCACACGGGCCGTCGTCGTACGTGACGGTGGCCGGCAGCGTGCTGCCGGGATGGGCGCTGGCCCTCGTCGCGGCCGCCCTGATCCTTCCGGCCCTCACGGCATCGATCGACGGGCTGGCGCGCGCCAGCCGTCGCAGGCAGCCGGTCACCCGCTGGCTGGTCTGGCTCGGCGCCGGAGTGCTGCCGTTCGTCGCCGGGCTGGGGCTGGCGGAGCTGCTCGTGATGGTCGGGCTGGCGAAGGACGCGCCGCCCGCTCCCCTGGACCCCGGCGCGGCGCCGCTGGACGGCCGGGCCACGGCGAACCTGGGCGCGGTGGCGCTGGTGGTCGTGCTGGCCTGGCTCCTGATGCGCACGTCCGTCCTGCGGCGCGGCCGGCCACGCCCCAGCGCCTCGGCCCCGGGTGCCGGGTGCGCGGTGGCGGTCGCGCTGTCGCTGGTGGCCGTCGTGGCGTGGTTCCTCAACCCGTTCCTGGCGCTGGCCCTGGTGCTGCCGCTGCACTGCTGGATGCTGGCGACGATGGCCGACATCCGCCCCTCGGCGCGCGCGTGGCTGGCCTTGATCGGAGTACTGCCGGCGTTCGCCATCGCCGCCACCTACATGCACGAGCTGTCGCTCGGCCCCGTCGATTTCGCGTGGTACCTGTTCCTGCTCGGCACAGGCGGGCAGGCCGGCTTGGGCTCGACCCTCGTCGGCTGCGCGGTGCTTGGGATCTTCGGCTCCGTGGTGGCGATCGTGGTGGCGCACATGCGCTCGGGCACGCCGAAGCCAGAGCGCGTGGGACCCCCGCCGCCGCCCGCGGCGGTCGGTCCGGCCACCCGGCTCGAGCGCGCGGGGCCCCGCCCGGGCCGCTCTGGATGGTCGGTCGGTGGACGCGCGTCCTAGCGCTGCCCGCGCCGCTCTCTCATAACGCGCGCGGCGCCGATCCCTTCTGCGATGGCAATGAAGCAGCACACGAACCAAACACATCGGGTGGCGACCGGCGGCACGGCGCGGGTAGAGTCCGCCGAGTCATGGGAATCGACCCAGAGCTGATGCGCCGCGTCACGTCCGGCGAGTACGTGGTCGACCCACACGCGGTCGCGGCGGCGATGATGCGCCGCACTGCCGACCGCCACCAGGCGCGCCGGCTGTCACGGGTGCTCGTAGCCCGACAGGACGACGGTGTCGCCCTCGGGCCCGACCAGCCGCACGCCCGACCCCGCCTCGACTGAGCCGATCCAGCTGACTCCGGCCCCGGCCGAGCGCGCTGCCGACTCGATCGCCTCGCGGCGCTCGGGCGCCGTGGTGAAGAGCAGCTCGTAGTCGTCGCCCCCGGCCGCGGCCAGCTCCCGCGGGTCGTGCCCGCCGGCGCGCGCCGCCGCCTCCACTCCCGGCGCCAGCGGCAGGTCGGCGAGGCGGACCTCCAACCGCACGCCGCTGCGCTCGGCCAGGTGGGCGGCGTCGGTCGCGATCCCGTCGCTCACGTCGATCATCGCCCCGACGACGGCTCCGGCCAGCGCGCGGCCGGCGTCGAGCAGCGGCTCGGGGCGGCGGTGGCGGGCGATGAGCGCGTCGCGCTCGTCCGCGGGAAGGTCGGCCTCCGCGCCGTGGAGCAGCAGCAGCCCGGCGGCGGACGCGCCCAGCTGGCCGGTCACCCCGACCAGGTGCCCGGGTCGCGCCCCGTCGCGATAGGCAAGGTCGCGCTCGCCGCCTGCCCAGCCGATCACGGTGACCGCCAGTGTCAGCGCGGGCGCCACCGTCACGTCGCCTCCCGCGATCGTGGTGGCGGTCCGGTCGGCCAGGAGCTCCATCGACTCGATCAGCTCGAGCGCCGCGGGGTCTCCGAAGGACGTGGGGGTGCCCAGGGCCACGAAGGCCTCCCCGGGACGGGCGCCCATGGCCGCGAGGTCGGACAGCGCCACCGCCAGTGCCTTGTGGCCGACGTCGGCGGGCGAGTGCGTGGAGAGCTCGAAGTGCACGCCTTCGACGATGGCGTCGATCGACGTGACGGCCACGCCGTCAGCGCGAACGACCGCCGCGTCGTCGCCCGCGGCGTACACCACGCGCTCGCTGCGCACGCGCAGGATCCGCTCGAACGCGCGGATCAGGTCTCGCTCGGCCATCGGCCTAGCGTCCCAGGTTGCCGAGCGGGACGGCGATCGGCAGCATCCACGCGCACAGCGCCACCGTTGCCCAGCGCAGCCTGCGGTCGGACGCCAGGGCGGCAAGCGGCAGGAGCCAGAGGACGTACCAGGGGACCAGCCACGCCGAGGCCACGAGCACCGCCAGCGTGCCCCAGCCGGCCATGGTCAGCGGGTCGGCGCCCCGCCACGTCCGCAGCAGGGTCCACACGAAGGCGGCGGCGAACGCCAACCCGTACAGCGCGCGCACCGGGTCGCGATAGTCGAGGCGGTTGCCCGGCAAGACGGCGGCCAGGAGCTGCGCGGTCTTGTACGGGAAGCTCCAGCGCGAAGTGCGGTCCTGATTCGAGCTGAGCAGCCCCAGCGCGTCCAGCGCGTGCGTGCCGAAGCCGGCAAGGGCGAGCACGCCGATGCCCACGGCGACCGCCACAGCGGCGGCCAGCGCCGCGCGCCAGCGCGGGCGGGCGGCGGCCACGAGGTACGGCACGACCAGCCCCGCCGACGCCTTCAGCCCCGCCGCCGCGGTGGCGAACGCCGGGCCTGCGCGCGGGCGCCCGGACACGAAGGCCAGCAGCCCCGCGGTGGTGAGCAGGACCACCATCGTCTCGTTGTGCGCGCCGCCGACGTCGTGCACCAGCAGATGCGGGTTGAGCCCCACGAACATCGCCGGCAGCAGCGGATCGCGGCCAAGCCGGCGCGCGGCTCGCCAGACCAGCGCGACCACGCCGAGCGACGAGAGCGCGGCCAGCGCCTTGAGCGTCCACAGGGCGGCGGGCACCCCGAGCCCGGCGAGCGGATAGGTGAGCAGCGTGAACCCGGGGCCGTACACCGACTTTGCCGCGCGTGAGCCCGCGAACGGGAACACCGCGTCGCCCGGGATGGCGAGCGGGGAATGCGTGTAGGGGTCCAGCGCGTGCTCGGCCCCGAGGCGCGCGTACGCGATGTAGGAGAACACGTCCTGGGACAGGAGCGGAGGCGCCAAGAGGAACAGCGCGTGCAGCCCGACGATCGCCCAGATCGCGGCGCGGCGCGGCACGTCGGCCGCCCGGAGCAGCACCACGGCGTAGAGCAGCAGCGCGGCCCACAGGCCGGCGTAGAACAGCGGTCCGGCCAGCGGGCCGTCCGCGGCCGGGATCCCCGCGAAGCGCAGCGGGCCGAGCAGCCAGTGCGGCGAGCCGCCCGAGGTGGCCAGCACGACGCCCGAGCCGGGCGCCGCGGGAAGCGCCGCCAGCGCCGCGTAGACGGCGCACAGCGCGACCAGCGCCCCCACGCCCAGCCACCGCGGGCCCGGGGGGCGGGTGCCGGCGCGCGCCGCTATGCCTGCTCTACGGGTGGCCGCCGTTGCCGCCGCCGCTGGGCTGACCGCCGCCGTTGCCGCCGTTGGGCGTCTGCGGCGGGTTGGTGCTGGGCGGGCCCTGGGGCGGCGACGCGTACAGGCGCGGGTCGTAGCCCTTGTAGCCGGACCCGCCCGCGGAGTTGCTGCCCGCGCCGGACGGCGCGCGGTAGTTGTATTGGTTGCCGGGCACGTTGCTGCCGCTGGCGGAGTGGCTGCCGAAGAACGTGCTCCACTGCGGCGAGGTGGTGGCGGGGGTGAACGAGCTGCAGCTGGTGTGCGCGACGTTCATGTAGTCGTGCCAGATCTGCGCGGGGAACGTGCCGCCCGCCACCGAGATGCCGTGCACGCTCCTCATCTCCTTGAGCGCGTTGGGGTAGCCCACCCACACCGAGCTGGCCAGTGCGGGCGTGTAGCCCACGAACCAGGCGTCGTTGAAGTTGTCGGTGGTGCCCGTCTTGCCGGCCGCGGGACAGCCGAAGTTGGCGGCGGTGCCGGTGCCCTTCTGCACGTTCATCTCGAGGATCTTCGTGACCTGGTAGGCCACCCAGTCGGGGATCACCCGCTTGCGCTTGGGCTTGCCCAGCTCGTCGACCTGGCCGTTGGGGAACACCACGCGCCTGATCGCCTTCGGCTCGCTGTACATGCCGTTCGCGGACAGGGTGGCGTAGGCGCTGGCCATCTCGAGCGGCGACACGCCGAGGCGCAGTCCGCCCAGGCCCTCGGACGGGATTCCGTCGAGCTTCGTGCGGATGCCGAGCAGGTGAGCGGTCTCGGCCACCTTCTTGGGCCCGACGTCGATGTCCAGCTGGGCGTAGACGGTGTTGTCCGACTTGAGCGTGGCCTGGACCAGCGTCATGGCCCCGCCGTAGGTGTTGCCGTACGTCTTGACGTTCCACGGCCCGTAGCCCGGGACGTTGAGGGTGAGCGGCTTGGACACGTAGATCGTGGAGCTGGGGTCGATGCCCTGACGGATGGCGGTGGTCAGCACCATCGTCTTGAAGGCCGAGCCCGGCTGGCGATGCCCCTGCGCCGCCAGGTTGAAGGTGCGGTCGCGGTAGGTGCCGCTGGACGCCATCGCCCTGATGTAGCCCGTGCGCGGGTCGATCGAGACGATCGCGGAGCTGGGGTCGCCCGGGTAGTTGAGCTGCCCCGCGATGGCCCGCCGGCCCTCCTCCTGGAGCTTGGGGTCGATCGTCGTGTAGACCTTGAGCCCGCCCGCGCGGAAGGCGTTGACGCCGTAGTGCTGGATGAGCAGGTCCTGCACGTAGTCGAAGACGTAAGGCTCTCGGCGCTTGGTGTAGAGGTTGCTGCGGCGCAGGCCGAGCCCCTTCTGCGACGCCGCCGATGCCTGGGCCTGGGAGATGTAGTGGTTGTTGGCCATCGCCTGGAGCACCTCGTTGCGGCGGTCGAGGGCGGCGGTGGGGTTGCGGAACGGGTTGTAGTCGGACGGGGCCTGCGGCAGGCCGGCCAGCATGGCGGCCTGGTCGAGCGTCAGGTCCTTGGCGTGCCGCGAGAAGAAGACCTCCGCCGCCGCCTCGACGCCCACAGCAGTGCTCCCGTTGACGGTCCCGTACGGGACGTCGTTCATGTACTCGTGGAGGATCCACTGCTTGGTGTGCAGCCGCTCGAGGTCCTGGGCCATCTTGGCCTCGCGGATCTTGCGCTTGATGTCGCGCTTGGGGTCCTTGATGTAGAGCTGGCGCACCAGCTGCTGCGTGATCGTCGAGCCACCCTGGACCGTGTGGCCGGTGGTGATGTCCTTGACGCCGGCGCGCACGATCGAGGTCAGGTCGAAGCCGCCGTGGTGGTAGAAGCGCTTGTCCTCGATCGCCACCGTGCCCTGGCGGAGGGCGGCCGGCATGTCCGCCCAGTCGATCGGCGTGCGGACGGTGTCCGAGTGCACGTAGCCCAGGCGCGATCCGTCGGCTGCGTAGATGACCGAGTTGGCGCCCTTGTCGATCGGCTTGAGCTTGGTGATGTCCGGCGCCGAGTTGGCGATGGCCAGCACGTAGCCCACCAGGGACAGGCCGGCGATGACGACCACCGACACGAGCATGGCCAGCACGACGAGGATCACGCGACCGCGCCCGCTCTTCGTGCGGCTGCTCTTCCGGTGCTTGCGCTGACGGTGGCTCATGAGGCGGCGTGGAGGGCGCCGTGGCGCCGCTGGCGGAGCGGGCTCGACCGCTCAGGCGCCAGCGTGTGAGGATAGTCCCTCGCTGCGCAACCGTTCGAGGCAGCTGGCCCTCAATCCTGCCGCCAGCGCGCGCCGATCCGAGGCTGGTGCCCACGCGCCAGCCACCACGCGCACGGCGTCCTTGTCGATCTCGGCCACCTCGACGTCCACTCCGCCCTCGGCGCGGAGGGCCCGCAGCGCGCGCACCACGTCCACGTCGGGGGGGAGCCACACCGACACCTCCACGCGCACGTGCGGGTCGGCGATCGTGTGGTTCTCCACGCTGCTCTGGGCCAGGCGCTCGTTGGGCACCACCAGGCGGGACCCGGCATCGGTGAGGATGTAGGTGTAGGTCAGGCGGATGTCCTCAACCGTGCCGGTGGTGTCCTCGAAGGTGACCAGGTCCCCGATCCTGATCGGCTGGGTGATGGCCAGGAGGATGCCCGCCACCGCGTTGGCCAGCGTCTGGCGCGCGGCGAAGCCCACCACCAGCCCCAGCACGGCGGACGAGGCCAGCACGCCGGTGGCCACGCGCTTGACCGCCGCGAACTGCGCCAGCGCGAGCGCCACGCCCAGCACCACGATCGTCACGTAGAGCAGCCGCCTGACGAGCCGCAGGCGCGTGCTGGTGACGGGCGAGAACTCGCCGGCCACGGCGGCGGTCAGGCGCGATGCCCGGTGCGCCACCGCGCGATCCACGAGCTGCGCCAGCACGAACGCGACGGCGACGGTGGCCAGCGCCGTGACCACGTTGCCGTGCGCCGACCAGAAGGACGCGACGATCGGCTCGGCGGCGGCGTGCATGGCGCGGCAGGGTACGCGGGCGGGCCGACGTCCGGGATCCTGTCGACGTGCCTGCGACCCGCGCCGTGCTGCTCGACGTGCTGGGAACGCTGGTGCGCATGGAGCCGCCGGGACCACGACTGCGCGCGGAGCTCGCGGGCCTCGGGCTGGAGGTGGGCGCCGCGGCCGCCGAGGCCGCGTTCGCCGCGGAGATCGCCTACTACCTCGAGCACCACCTCGAGGGGCGCGACGCCGGCTCCCTCGCCGACCTGCGCGACCGCTGCGCGAGCGTGCTGCACGACGCGCTCGCGGCGCCCGGGCTGAGCGTGAGCCAGGCGCGCGAGGCGATGCTGGCCTCGATCCGCTTCGAGGCCTACCCGGAGGTCCCGGGGGCGCTGGCCGAGATGCGCGAGCGAGGTGTCCGGCTGGTGGCGGCCAGCAACTGGGACTGGTCGCTGCCGGAGGTGCTGGAGCGGGCGGGCCTGCGCGCGCTCCTGGACGGCGTCGTCTGCTCGGCGGTCGCGGGCGCCGCGAAGCCGGACGCGGCCGTGTTCAGCGCGGCGCTCGCGGTCGCCGGCTGCGACGCCGGCGAGGCGCTCCACGCGGGCGACTCGCTCGAGAAGGACGTGGCCGGAGCGCGGGCGGCCGGGCTTCGCGCTGTACTGGTGCGCCGCGACGAGGGCGGCGGCGGGGTGCCGAGCGGCGTGCCCGTGGTCGCCAGCCTGGCCGGTCTGCCCGCCCTACTCTAGGCGCGCAGTGGAGTACGGACCCCAATACGGCTACGGCTACGCGTACCCGCACCCGCCGCCGCCGGACCCGCCCGAGCTGCCCGACGGCGCCAGCGCGTTCCCGCGCTGGCCGGCCTGGTACGGGCCGGCGGCGCTCGTGGTCGGCCTGATCGTGGCGGTGGTCGCCCAGGGCGTGCTGCTGGCGATCAGCGGCGGCAGCGCCCGCCACCCGCCGCCGGCCGTCGTCCAGATCGGCACCGCGCTCCAGGACGCGGTCTTCGTGGGCACCGCGATCTTCTTCGCGGGCCGCACGCTGGCCCCGCGCACGTGGCACTTCGGACTGCGCCGGGTTCGGCTGTGGCGGACGGTCGGCCTGGCCGCTCTCGCGATGTTCTCGTTCCTCATCTTCGAGATCGTGTACTCGAACGTCGTCCGGGTGCACGAGAAGCAGACGATCGTGCAGGATCTCGGGGCCAAGCACAGCACGGTCGCGCTCGTGGGCGGCGCGGTACTCGTGATCGTGATCGCGCCGTTCGCGGAGGAGTTCTTCTTCCGCGGCTTCTTCTACCGAGCCCTGCGGACCAGGATGGGCGTGGCCCTCGCGGCGATCATCGACGGCCTGGTGTTCGCCGCGATCCACCTGGGCGGGTCGTCCGTCGCGGTGCTGCCCGTGCTGGCGGTGCTCGGCGTGCTCTTCTGCGTGGTCTACGAGCGCACCGGCACCCTGTTCGCCACGATCGGGATGCACTCGCTCAACAACTTCCTGGCCTATGGCAGCGCCACGGGCAGGTGGGCGGTTGCCGGCGCCATCGCCGCCGCCATGATCGGCGCGTGCGTGGCCGTCCCGGGGATGCTTCAGGCGCGGGCCGCGCCGGCGCTTCGGTGAGCGCGGGCCTGGCGCGTTGACGGTCGTGCGGCGCGTCGTCGCGGGCCAAGCCAGGCGCGGCCGACTGGCGGCCTAGTAATAATCACGCCCGTGAAAAGCCGAATACTCTCAGTCGCCCTCGCACCGCTGGCTCTCGCGCTCGCCGCCCCCGCGGCCTCGGCGCAGCTTCCCCTGACCAACACCACGCCGCCCCCGCCCACGGCGGCGGACGCCAACCTCAGCGTCACGCTCGTGTCCGGCATCACGGACCGCAAGCGGCGCTTCGTGCTCCAGGGCGGCAAGCTGCTCGTGCGGGGCACCATCAAGCCGTTCGTGGAGGGACAGACCGTCAGCGTGGACGTCTTCAGGGGCGGGAAGCTGATCGTCCAGCGCAGCGCCACCGTCACCAAGGGCAAGGGCGGAGCGGGACAGTTCAGCGTCCTGCTGGGCGGCCGCAAGCCGGGGGTGTACTTCGTCCGGGCTCATCACGACGCCACCGCCGAGCAGAAGGCCGGCACCTCCGCCCGCCAGAGGTTCAATGCCATCGCGGCCAAGGTGCGCGGCCGCCAGGCCGTGCGGCTGCTCCAGATCGCCCTGCGGCGCCTGGGCTACGTGACGCCGCTCAGCGGCAGCCGGGACGCCGGCACGTCGCGCGCCGTGCTCGCCTTCCGCAAGGTCAACCGCTACTCGCGCAACGGCTACGCGTCGCCCGGCATCTTCCGCAAGCTGTTCAACGGCTCCGGCACGTACCACCTGCGCTACCCCAAGGCGGGCACGCACGTGGAGGCCGACCTCTCACGGCAGGTGCTGGTGCTGGCGTCCAAGGGGCGCGCCGTGCAGATCTACACCGTGTCGTCGGGCAAGCCGTCCACGCCCACCATCCAGGGCAAGTTCAAGTTCTACCGCCGGCAGCCGGGCACCAACTCGCACGGCATGGTCGAGTCCACCTACTTCCACGGCGGCTACGCCATCCACGGCTACGCCAGCGTGCCGGCCACCTACCCGGCCAGCCACGGCTGCATCCGGGTGCCCATTCCGGACGCATTCCGCATCTACCACTCGATCAGGCTCGGCGAGACGATCTACGTCTACCACTAGTAGCCCTCGAAGCGCTCACCGCCGAGGGCCGGGTAGGTACCCGATCAGGATGCGGGCCAGCAGGCCGTAGACCAGCAGGCCCAGCAGCGTGGTCACGCCGCGCTTCGCCCAGATGCTGCCCGAGCTGACGACGCCCGAGAACGGCTCGACCAGCACGTCGTCGGCGTCGTCGATCAGCTCGCGCACCTTGCCGTGCATCTTCTCGCGCTGGCGCTCGTTCTGCGGCGACGGCGACGGCTGGTTGACGCCCTGGATCTTGTTCTCCTGCTGCTTGGTGCCGCCCTTGGCCTGCTCGATGGCGAACAGGCCGAACGAGATCAGGAGGATCGCGCAGGCCAGGGTCGAGGCCCAGCGCAGGATCGACTGGACGAAGGTCATGATCGGCTCCGTGCGGCGCCGCTGCGCTTGGCGGCCTTGGGCTTGGCGCGGAACGGCGCGAGCGCCTCGGTGGCCGCCGCGTGCCCGCGCTGGATGAGGTCCGGCCAGCGGCGGCGGTCCAGGAACACGTCGTAGAAGGCGAACCCGTGCACGTCGTCCGGGTCGGCGGGCTCGATCAGGGTCAGGCGGTCGCCCAGGCGGCGCCGACTGCGGCGCGCCAGCTCCAGGTGGCCGCCGGTGGCGATCCTCCTGCTGAGGTCCAGGATCGGCAGCCGGCCTGCCTCCCAGCCGGAGATGTCGTCGGCCTCGAGCCCCCGCGGGAGCAGGACGTTGAGCCCGAACACGTGGTCGAAGCCGCCGTCGTCGATCAGCGGCTCGGCGGGGAACGCGTCGATCACGCCGCCGTCCACGTAGAGGTCGCCCTCCACGCGAACGGCCTCGACCACCATCGGCAGCGCCACGGCGATCCGTACGAGCTCGCCCAGCGTCAGGTCCGGCGTGGTCTGGCTGCCGAACACCTCGAGGCGGCCGCGATCCATGTTGTAGACGGTGGTGTGGAACGGGATGTCGGTCTCGCCGGCGGACATGTGCCAGAGGCGGCGGTCGAACAGGCGCTCCAGCGCCTGCCCCTTGGCCAGCCCGGTGAAGCCGCGCATGGCCGACAGGGCGAAGCGCGGCAGGCTCGCCCACTGGATGTCGAGGTAGTCCTGCGGCCGCCAGGACAGCGAGAAGTCCGCCATCTCGTCGGCCGTCATCCCCGCCGCCCACATCGCCCCCCAGAGCGCCGATCCCGAGCACGCGGAGATGGCGGCCGGCCGCACGCCGGCCTCCTCGAACGCACGCGCCACGCCGATCATCGCCACGCAGGCGCCGCTGCCCCCGGAGCCCACCACGCCCACGCGCTTGCCGCGTAGCGCCGCCGCGGGCCGGCGGGCGGGAGGCGGCAGCACTTCCGCGGGCAGCCGGTCCGAGCGATCCACGATCGGGAGCGGGAGAAGCGCCCGGCGGGCGTTCAGCAGGAACCCCGTATCGGCGGCCAGCGCCACGCCGCGGCGGACACCCTCGAGGCGCTCGAGCTGGCGCTTGACGTTGAAGGGATCGAGGGCGTCGAGGGCCATGCGGGCGCGCCTAGGATACGGTCGCGTGGTGTCGTCCCCCACGGAGGCTCTTCGCGCATGAGCGCGCGCGACGTCCTGATAGCCGAGCTGCGCGACCACGCCCTGGTGATCGGCGAGGTGACGCTCACCAGCGGCCGGACGGCCCAGTACCTGATCGACGCCAAGCGGGCGATCCTCCGGCCCGCGGGCTTCCACGCGCTGGCGGAGCTGACCGCGGAGGAGGCGCGCGCCCGCGGCGCGGACGCGGTCGGGGGCATCACCATGGGCGCCGACCCGATCGCCTGCGCGGCCCTGGCCGGCGGCGCCGACGTGGACGCCTTCTTCGTGCGCAAGGAGAAGAAGGAGCACGGCCTGGCGCGCTGGATCGAGGGACCCCCGCTCCAGCCGGGCACGCGCTGTCTGGTCGTGGAGGACGTGGTCACCACCGGCGGCTCCACGATCAAGGCGATCGAGCGCGTCCGCCAGGAGGGGCTGGAGATCTGCGGCGTGATGGCGATCCTCGACCGCCTGGCGGGCGGCGGCGACGCCATCGGCGCGGCCGCGGACGGCGCGCCCTACACCGCACTCACGACCATCGACGACGTCTACCCGGAGCGCCCCGACCGCTGAGCGCGGGTCAGTCGCTCTCGTCCGAGCCCTTCGGCCGGGCGCGGAAGAGCGGCACCTGCCCGCTGACGCCCTTCAGCTTCCGCCGGCCGGCTGACGACCACCTGAAGTCGTCCTCCGCCGCGTCGTGCACGTCGCCCGTCACCAGAACGCTGGCCGGTCGCGCCACGCCGGTCACGCGGCTGGCAACGTTCACGGGCGACCCGTAGTAGTCGCCCGCGCGCTCCAGGGCCGCCCCGGACGCCACGCCCGAGCGGATGCTGGGGAAGTCCCTGCCGGCGTCCTCCGCCATCTCCACCAGCCGCAGCGCGGCGTTGACCACCGGTACGGGCTCGGGCCCGACGATCATCGCGGCGTCGCCGATCGTCTTGACCAGCCGGACGGGCGACTCGGCCACCTCGCCCGCCATCTCGGTCAGCTTGCCCACCACGCCGCCCAGCTCCTCGGGTGCCACGCCCTCGCCGAGCTTCGTGAACCCCACCAGGTCGGCGAAGCAGACCGTCACCTCCTGCGAGCCCGGCAGCTCGCCGCTGTCCAGCGTCGCCTGGTCGAGCATGGTGTTGCGGAGCTGCTCGCGCAGGTGCACGCGGTAGACGTACTCCAGCTGCTTGGCCATCACGGGAACCAGCGCCGTGGTGGCCTCCGCGTAGCGCAGCCCGAGGCCGCGCTCGGTGTCGCCCGGGCGTATCAGGGCGCGCCCCACCACCTGGCGCGAGGCGTTGGCCACTCGCGCCAGCGCCTCTCCCATCACGCGGGCGGTGTCGTGGATCGCGTCGGGCGGGATGCCCGCGTCCAGCAGCCGCTTCAAGTCCCTGGCGGCCTCCAGGTCCT
This sequence comes from Thermoleophilaceae bacterium, assembly GCA_034664185.1. Taxonomy (GTDB): domain Bacteria; phylum Actinomycetota; class Thermoleophilia; order Solirubrobacterales; family Thermoleophilaceae; genus AC-37. The sequence goes on along the minus strand of JAXDIC010000394.1, from coordinate 9,629 downwards.
CGTCGCTGAACAGCTTCTCGCCGGGGTCGGGAGCAGGGAGGCCCAGCGCCTGGCGCTGCTTGCCGAGGAAGTCCAACGGCAGGTCGGCCCGATCGGCCACCTCGGAGAGGGCGTACTTGCCGCCACCGCCCAGCACCTGGTCCACCGGCAGCAGGGTCAGCCGGTGCTCCTCGATCGCCTCGCGCAGCTCGTCCAGCGACACGCCGTCGCCGTGAAGCTGCTCGAGGAGCTCGAGCCGCGCCGCCCGCGCCTCGTCGTCGTCCAGCCCGTCGAGCAGGCCCTCCGCCTCGAAGTCGACGGAGGCTACGAGCCCTCCCTCAACTTCTCGCGGAAGCGCTCCTCCTCGACGGCGGAGGGCTCGGTCGTCTCCATGAACTCCGTCAGCTCCCTGACGAACCGGCGGGGGTCGTCGCGGTGCGGGAAGTGGCCGGCGTCCGGGAACGACACCAGCCGGCTGCCGGGCATCTGCTCCGACGCCCGCAGGCCGTGTCGGAACGGGATGATCGGGTCGCGCTCGCCCCAGACGATCAGGCTCGGCATCTCGTCGGCCAGGTACAGCCGGTCGGTGGCGCTGACGCGCTGGCCGGCCGGGTCGATGATCGTGCGCAGCGTGTGGATGAAGGCCGTCCGGGCCTCCGCGTCCGAGAGCGACGAGAACCCGCGCCACATCTCCTCCAGGTCGGCGCCGGCGCGAAGGCCGAGCCGGCCCAGGAACCCGCCGACGGCGTCCAGCCTGGAGACCAGCCGCGGTGCGGCCAGCACGGGCAGCACCAGCTCGGACCCGGGCAGCACCGCGGCGCGCAGAAGAAGGTGCACGTCGCGGCCCAGGCCCCCGCTGGACACCAGCACCAGGCGCTCGACCCGCTCGGGGAACTGGTACGCAAGCTGCATCGCCACCCCGCCGCCCAGCGAGTGGCCGACCACGGTGGCGCGGTCGTGCCCCAACGCGGACAGCAGATCGCGGATGCCGCTGGCGTACGCCCCCAGCGAGTAGTCGCCCCGCGGCTTGGCGGACTCGCCGTGCCCGAGCAGGTCGGGCGCCACCACCGTGTAGTGCTCGGCCAGCGGCTCGATCACCTCCTCCCAGGTCAGGGAGCTGCCCGTGATCCCGTGGATCAGAACGATCACCGGCCCCCAGCCGGCGCGCCGGTAGCTGACTCGATGCCCGTGCAGGGTGATCTCTTCTTGCTCCATGAGTCCTCCTCGCGAAAGTGCTGGGCGGCGGGCGGGATTATGCGCGCTGCGCCCCTGCGCGGCGTGCCCGCCCCCCGCCGCCGCGTCGGATAACGTCGAGAGGGGGCGGCTATCCCGCCCGGGTAAACTAACTAACCGAATAGTCAGTTCCCGTCACAGTGAGTCCACGCACACAGGCACACACCCCTCGCAAGCGCCTCACCGCCGAGGCGCGGCGCGAGGCGATCCTGGACTCGGCTCTCGAGGTCTTCGCCCGCCGCGGCTACAACGGCTCGTCGATCGACGAGATCGCCCACACCGGCGGCATCTCGAAGGCGCTCATCTACGAGCACTTCCCCAGCAAGCGCGACCTGCACGTCTCGCTGATCGAGCGCCACGTGCAGGAGATCTTCGAGCGGCTGGCCGTGGCCGCGGCCACCACCGACCCCGGCGAGGTCCGGCTGCGAGCGGGCGTGGACGCCTTCCTCGAGTTCGTCGAGACCCGCCGTGACGCGTTCCAGATGATCTTCCGCGATGCCGTGGAGCCCGAGGTGGCCGAGGTGCTTGGCGCCATGCAGCGCCAGACGGCCGCCGCGGTGGCCGGGATGATCGCCTCCGAGCCGCGCGCCCCGCGCGGCGACCCCGACCTCGACCGTCAGCCGATCGAGATGCTTGGCCAGCTGCTCACCGGAGCGGTTCAGTCGCTCGCGCTGTGGTGGGGCGATCACCCCGACGTACCGCGCGAGCACCTGGTCGACGCCGTCATGAACTTCGCCTGGCTCGGGCTCGAGCGCCTGCGCGCCGGCGAGCGCTGGCCCAGCTAGCGCCGCCTCACCCGTCGCCTTGCGCGCGGCCGATCCGGGGCCGCGCCACCCACCCGAGCGACCGCGCGGCATCGAGTCTGAATAACGAGTACTATCCGGATAACGAGCGTTATGGCAAAGCCTCTGACACGCGAGGAGAGAAGAGCGCACACCCGAGCGCGACTGCTCGACGGCGCGCGCGCGGTGTTCGCCCGCCGCGGCTATCAAGCAGCGACCGTGGACGAGGTGGCCGAGGAGGCCGGCTTCACCACCGGCGCGCTGTACTCGAACTTCAAGGGCAAGGAGGATCTCTTCCTCGCCGTTGTCGAGGACATGATCGCGCGCGAGGTGCGCGAGTTCACGGAGATCTTCGAGCGCGGCACGACGTTCGAAGAGCGCTCGCGGGGCGGCGCCGACCGCTGGATGGAGCTGCTGGGCCAGGACCCCGACTACTTCAGGCTCTTCATCGAGCTGTGGTCCGCCGCGATTCGCGACCCCGGGCTGCGCGCGAAGTTCGCCGAGCGATCCGGCGCGATGCGCGACGCGACCACGCGCATGATCGAGGCCGGGTCCACGGAGATGGGGGTCGAGGCACCGCGCGAGGACGCGCGCATGCTGGCCACGGTCGTGAACGCGCTGGGCAACGGGCTGGCGATGGAGAAGCTGATGTTCCCCGGCTCCGTGCCCGACAACCTGTTCGGCGACATCCTGGCCGTGCTGTTCCGCGCACTGGCGGACGCTGCGGGGCAGGCGCCCGCTGGCGAGCGAGAGGCGAAGTGAGCCTGCCGCCCGGACCCTCCGCGCCGCCGCTGGTCCAGACGCTGGAGTGGGTCTACCGGCCGGGTGAGTTCATGGAGCGCTGCCAACGCCGGCACGGCGACCTGTTCAGCGTGCGGGTGGGCACCTTCGGAGTGCCGGGCCGGGACACCGGGGTCGTGTTCGTCAGCGACCCGGCCGCGATCAAGTCGATCTTCACCGGCGGCGCGGATCTGGCGCGCGTGCAGGACGCGCGAATGGCGATGCGGCCCGTGTTCGGCGAGCGCTCGGTGCTGCTGACCGACGGCGACGAGCACCTTCATCGCCGCAAGCTGATGCTGCCCCCGTTCCACGGCGAGCGGATGACGCGCTACGGCGAGCTGATGACGGAGATCGCCGACGCCGACCTGGACAGCTGGCCGATCGGGCGCCCCCTGGCGCTCCATCCGTGCATGCAGCGCATCACCCTGGAGGTGATCCTGCGCGCGGTGTTCGGGCTCGACGAGGGCCGCGCCCACGACGAGGTCCGCCAGCGCATCGCCAAGCTCGCGGCCGACGTGGCCAATCCTTTCGCGGAGCTGATCATGGGCCTCCCCGACCGCATCGGCGACGTGGTGGTGCGGGTGTTCCAGGGCACGCTGGACGCCCTCGACGAGGCGCTCTACCGCGAGATCGCGCGCCGGCGCGAGGACCCGGCGCTGGAGGAGCGCGAGGACATCCTGTCGCTCCTGGTGCTGGCGCGCGACCCAGAGGGCGGCGCGATGAGCGACCAGGAGCTGCGCGACCAGCTGGTCACGCTGCTGCTGGCGGGCCACGAGACCACCGCGACCACGATGGCGTGGGTGATGGAGCTGCTCTTCCGCAACCCCGCGGCCCACCGCCGCCTGGAGGAGGAGTGCGCGTCGGACGAGGGCGACGACCGCTACCTCGACGCGGTGATCCAGGAGGCCATGCGCCTCTACCCGCCCCTGCCGGTGGTCGATCGCCTGCTGGCCGCGCCGTTCGAGGTGGGCGGTTACGAGCTTCCCGCCGGGACGATCGTCGCGCCGTGCATCTACCTGGCGCACCGCCGGCCCGACGTCTACCCCGATCCCACCGCGTTCCGGCCCGAGCGGTTCCTGGAGCGGCCGCCGGAGACCTACAGCTGGATCCCGTTCGGCGGCGGGATCAGGCGCTGCCTGGGCGCCAGCTTCGCCACCTTCGAGATGCGCGTGGTGCTCCGCACGCTGCTGCGGCGCGCGACGCTCCGTCCCGCGACGGCGCGCCCGGAGCGGATGCATCGGCGCTCCATCGTGATAGCACCGCGACACGGGGTCCGCGCGGTCCTCCACGGCCGTCGCGACGCGACCCCGCAGCAGCCCGCGCGCGAGTTGGCCTCCGTGCCGTGAGATCCTCCCTGCCGTGAGATTCGGGATCTTCTACGAGCACCAGCAGCCGCGGCCGTGGCAGGAGGGCGGAACCGAGCGTCTCCTCAACGACGCGCTGGACCAGATCGAGCTGGCCGACCGGCTGGGCTTCGACTACGTGTGGGAGGTCGAGCACCACTTCCTCGAGGAGTACTCGCACTCGTCCGCGCCCGAGGTGTTCCTCGCCGCGGCCAGCCAGCGCACCAAGCGCATCCGGCTGGGCCACGGCATCGTGCAGGCGCCGCCGCCGTTCAACCACCCCGCGCGGATCGCCGAGCGCGCCGCCACCCTCGACCTGATCTCCGGCGGCCGCGTGGACCTGGGCACCGGCGAGGCCAGCTCGCAGATGGAGCTGGGCGGCTTCGGCGTGGACCGCGAGACCAAGCGCGAGCAGTGGGCAGAGGGACTCGACGCGGTCACGCGGATGCTCGTCGAGGAGCCGTTCGCGGGCATCGACGGGCGGTTCGTCTCCATGCCGCCGCGCAACGTCATGCCCAAGCCCAAGCAGCGCCCGCACCCGCCCCTGTGGGTGGCCTGCAGCCGGCGCGAGACGATCCGCATGGCCGCCACGAAGGGACTCGGCGCGCTGTCGTTCTCGTTCGTGGAGCCCGAGGACGCCCGCGAGTTCGTCGACGAGTACTACGCGGTGATCGACTCCGACGAGTGCGTGCCGGCGGGATTCAGCGTCAACCCCAACGTCGCGGTCGCCGTGCCGATGATGTGCCACGAGGACGAGCAGACCGCGATCGAGCGCGGGATCGACGGCGCCCACTTCTTCGGCTACTCGCTGGCGCACTACTACGTGTTCGGCGAGCACGTGCCGGGGCGCACCGACGTGTGGGAGCAGTTCCAGCGCGAGCGCACGGAGAAGGGCTTTGCCCGCGAGATCGTCACGCCCGACGCCGCCCCGCTGGGGCTCAAGCTGCTCCAGGAGGGACTGGGCTCGCTGCGCGGCGCGATCGGAACGCCGGACCAGATCGCGGAGCTGGTGGAGCGCTACGAGCGCGCCGGCGTGGACCAGGTGATCTTCGTGCTCCAGTGCGGGCACAACCGGCACGAGCACATCTGCGAGGCGCTGGAGCTCTTCGGCCAGCGAGTGCTTCCGCGCTTCGCCGAGCACGCCGACGAGGTGGACGCCGCCAAGCGCGAGCGGCTGGCCCCGGCGTGCGAGCGTGCGCTCGAGCGGCGGGAGCCCCCGCGGCAGCCTCCGGCCGACTACACGATCTCGCCCGACCACGAGGCCAGGCCGGCCCGCGCGCTGCTCACCGGCGGCACCAGCGACGGCGCGGAGTCCAACGGCGGCGCGTCGCTCACGCGGCGGGTCAACCAGCTGGCGGAGAGCGCGTTCACGTCGTTCGTGCGCGGCCGCAGCGACCAGCAGCTCGAGCGCGTGATGGGGTCCGGCACGGCGATGAGGATCGCCTTCGGCGGGATGGAGCGGGCGTTCGTGGCCGAGAAGAGCGGCGGCTTCGAGGGCACGGTCCAGTACGAGCTTCAGAGCGACCGCGGGCTGCGCCGCTGGCACGTCCGGATCGAGGACGGGCGGGCATCCGCGCGTCCCGGGGGGACCGACGACCCCGCCGTGACGCTGCGCATGAGCGTGCCTATGTTCGCGCGCGTCCTGGCGCGCGAGGTGGATCCCGTCAAGGCGACCATCGAGGGCAAGCTGGCGATCGAGGGCGACTTCCAGGTGGCGGCGCGCCTGGGCGAGATGTTCGGCGAGCCCTCGCGCTGGTAGCCGGGGGCGGGCCGGCGCTCAGTACGAGCGCGGCAGGCCCAGCGAGTGCTCGGCCACGTAGTTCAGGATCATCTCCCGCGACACCGGCGCCGTACGCACCAGGCGCACCGCCCAGTACATCTGGGTCAGCCCGTACTCGAGGCTGAAGCCGTTGCCGCCGTGCGTCTGGATGGCCTGGTCCACGCAGTGGACGCCGGCCTCGGCCGCGGCGTACTTCGCCATGTTGCTGGCCTCTCCAGCGGGCGCGCCGGCGTCGTAGAGTGCCGCGGCCTTCTGCATCATCAAGCGCGCCAGCTCCAGCTCGATCTTGGCCTCGGCCAGCGGATGGGAGATGCCCTGGTGGGCGCCGATCGGCCCGTTCCAGACCTTGCGCTCGCGCGCGTATGCCGACGCCATCTCCAGCGCGCGGCGCGACGCGCCGTTGCACACCGCCGCGCCCATGATGCGCTCCGGGTTGAGCCCGTCGAACACGGCCTTCAGCCCCGCCGTCTCGTTACCGCCCACCAACCTGTCGTCCGGGACCTCCACGTCGTCGAAGAACAGCTGCCACTGCTTGTCGGACGGGGGCAGCGCGGTGGGGATGTGCTGGCGCTCCAGGCCCGGCGCGTCCGAGTCCACGATCAGGAGCAGCGGCAGGCCCAGGCTGCCGTCGGGCTCGCGCTTGCGGGCCACGACCAGGATCGCGTCGGTCTCCTCGACGCCGGAGATGTAGGTCTTCTGGCCGCGCAGGATCCAGTTGCCGTTGTCGCGCCGGGCGGCTGTTGAGAGGTTGTGCGAGTTGGAGCCCGCGTCCGGCTCGGTGATCGCGAACGCGACCTTGGTGGTGCCGCGCGCGATGCCGCGCAGCCAGCGGTCCTTCTGGTCGGGTGTGCCGTGGCGAGTGAGGATGCTGCCCACGATCGCCGGCGAGACCACGATCAGGAGCAGCCCGCAGCCGGCCGCGGTCACCTCCTCGCCGACGGCCGCCAGCGCGGCCATCCCCAGGCCGCCGCCGTCGTACTCCTCCGGGATGTTCACCCCGAGGTAGCCGCGGCTGGCCAGCGCGTCCCACAGCTCCAGCGGCGGCTCACCCGCCTCGTTGATGCGGCGCGAGTACTCCGGTCCGAAGCCCTTGGCGATCGACGAGACCGTCTCGCGCAGCATCGCCTCCTCCTGGGAGGGGACGAGCTCGAGCGCTGGGGCGGCAATGGTGGACACGACTCTCCTCGTGGTCGGAAGTGGGACGTATTACTAACCGCTTTCACCGCCGCGGTCGCCGGCGAGCTCCACGGGGAGTGACACGTCGCGCGGCGGCGCCCCTAACATCCAGCCGTGGGCTACGAGCAACTTGCGCGCATGCTGGCGGGGAGCCAGGTACGGGCCTCGGACGAGGAGCGCGAGCGCACGTGCCGCACGCTGCGCGAGCACTACGCGGCGGGACGCCTCACCTCGGCCGAGCTGGAGGAGCGGGTCGGTCGCGCCTACGAAGCCACCACTCGCGGCAACCTCTACGGCCTGCTGGTGGATCTGCCGTCCGACCGCGGCAGGCGCGTGGCCGGGGGGATGCGGCGCGCCAACCGCGCGGCCCTGCGTGCGCACGCGGCCTCCTACGCGGCCGTCAACGGCGGCCTGGTGGCCGTCTGGGGCGTGACCGGCGGCGGTGGGTTCTGGCCCGGCTGGTCGATGGCCTGGTGGGGCGCGTTCCTCGGCTGGCACTGGATGGCCTCGCGGGCGGTGGGCAACGCGCTCTCGCGCGGGCCGCGCCGGGTGCGCGCCGGCCGGTCGTCGCGCGTACTGCCGCGGTAGCGATGAGTGGCTGCCGACGGGAAGGTTCGGTCGTCTCGCCGCGCTCTCGAGCAGCTGACTGACACGTCCGACATGACCGTCCAAGCCGACCCTTCGCGGCGCCGCTGGCCGCTGCCGGGACTCCCCGTGCTGGTGCTCGCGTGCGTCGCTCTGGCGGCGCTGTCGCTGGCGCTTCCCTCGGCCCCGGACAAGGACCCGTGGTCGTGGATCATCTGGGGGCGAGAGGTGGCGCACCTTTCTCTCGACACGGCGGCAGGCTCGTCCTGGAAGCCGCTGCCCGTGCTCTTCACGACCGTCTTTTCACCCTTTGGCCATGCGGCGCCTGACCTGTGGCTCGTGGTCGCCCGCGCCGGCGGCCTGCTTGCAGTCCTCTTCGCGTACCGGATCGGCGTCCGCCTGGCAGGGAGAGTCGCCGGGGTCGTCGCGGCCATCTGCCTGCTCGCTGCCGACTGGACCCGATACCTGGGGAACGGGCACATCGAGCCACTCTGTGCCGGCCTCGCGCTCGGGGCGATCGACCGGCATCTGGAAGGCCACCGCCACCAAGCCGTTCTGCTGGGCGCGCTCGCTGCCCTCGGGCGAGTCGAGCTGTGGCCGTTCGTCGCCCTGTATGTCATTTGGCTGTTCTTTCGCGAGGGGACCCGCAGGCTCGTGGTCGTGGGCCTTCTCCTCGCGGTGCCGGCGCTCTGGCTCGGCGGCGATTGGTGGGGGTCGGGCGACCCGTTTCACGGGAGCAGCCGCGCGGCGGGCTTCCAGTCACGGTCCCTGGTGCGACAGAAGACCGCCAATAAGCCCGGGGGCGTGACGAATGCTCCCGCGCCTCCCTCGGCCAAGGAGTCGCTATCGAACACCGCGTCGAGCGCGGCCGATCTCGAGATCCTCCCGGTCTTCGTCGCCGCGCTCGTGGGCCTCGCGTATTCGATCCGCCGACGCGAGCGAACGGCCCTGGCAATGGCCATCGCGGCCGGGGGTCTCTTCGTGGTGGTCGCCGTGATGGCCGTCCGCGGCTACGGCGGCAGTCCGCGGTTCCTGTTCCCGACCGTGGGGGTCGTGTCAGTCCTGGCCGGGGTGGGAGTGGCCTCCCTCCTCCGGGCCACCGGCCGGCGCGCGTGGTCCGTCGCGCTGGCGGCCGTCCTGGCCGCTGCCACAATCCCCTTCGCCGTCACGCGCGTGCGCACGGACGAGAAGAGCCTGCGGGTCGCCGGCTCGCGTGCACGGGCCCAGGAAGGCCTCGATCGGATCATCCAAGAGGTGGGACCGTCACGGGTCCGCGCCGCGGGCAACCCGAACGCGCCCAGCCAGCTGAAGGATCAGCTCGCGTGGGAGCTCGGCGTGCGCCTGCGCGACGTGGGAAAGACGAAGCTGCCGGCCGCGGTCTTCATCTACAGAGGACCGCGGTCGAGCGCGGTCGGGACGCAGCCGCCGACACCGGCGCAAGGTGACCGAGTCAGGCTCCTGGCGTCGGCTGGGGATTGGACGGCTCTTGCCGTGACCCAGGGGGACGGCTCCCCTCGGCCGCGCCCCTGAGTGTTGTTCGGCGTCACGTAGCCCGCTGATGGCGGGCGCCGTCGGCGTCTACGGATGGTGGCCGGGCTTCACGGTCACCGTGAAGTCGCGGGCGGCGTGGTGCGTGGCATCCAGCACGTTGGTCACGTGCGCGACCACCTTGACCTTCCCGAAGCGCTTGAGCGCCCTGGCGCCGTCGGAGGTCAGGACGGCCGGGTGGATGTCCGCCATGTCGCGGTTCGATGCGATGTCGTAGCTCACCTTCCCGATCGTCCTGACCTTCCGGGTCCCGTGCGCCTTCAGCCGGAGTCGCTTCTGCGACTTCGCCGTCACGGTGATGTGACACGACGGGCCCCCCTCAGGGGGAGGGCAGTCAAGAGTCGGCCCAGACAGATAGAAGCTGCCGCCGCCCGCATAGGTGGTGGGGAGCGACGCGGGGCCGTCGACGGTCGGCTCCGTGGA
>JAXDIC010000392.1:0-5019 GCA_034664185.1 Thermoleophilaceae bacterium | reverse complement strand
TGGACCTCCTGGTCGAGGTCGAGCGACTGGAGTTCGGCGGTCAGACGTACGCGTCCGAGGACGCGCTCGTGCCCGTCGTGCTCGACGCCACTCGCACGCGCGGCGGCTACTCGCTGCGCGTGCGCTACGACGTCCACCTCGAGGGTCCGTGCATGCGCTGCCTCGAGGAGGCCCACGCCACGATGACGATCGACGCGCGCGAGATCGAGCAGCCCGCCGACGACGACGACGACCTGCGGTCCCCGTACGTGGAGGGCGACGAGCTGGACGTCCGATCCTGGGCGCGCGACGCGCTGGCCCTGGCGCTGCCCGCGCAGATCCTCTGCAGGGTCGACTGCGCAGGCCTCTGCGCGCAGTGCGGAGCCAACCTGAACGAGGCCGGGCCGGACCACTTCCACGAGCGCGAGCCCGACAAGCGCTGGGCCAAGCTGGGCGAGCTGCGGCTCGAGTAGCACCACCCCGCCGCCGCCAGATGATTGATTCCGCGGCGGCGTGTGCGCGGGGGCGCGCGAGATCAAGTCGGTCAAGGACGCAGGGCGCAGTCTTTGGTGGCACCAAAGACAAGCCCGAGGACGCCGATCCGGCGCAGATATCGCGCGTCATCCGCGTGCTCGGGGTCGTGGAATTAATCATCTAGACTCAGCGCGCCATGGCGGTCCCGAAGCAGAAGCAGTCCCACTCGCGCACCAACAAGCGACGGTCGCAGCACACCATCACGCCTCCGTCGCTGCGCTCCTGCCCGCAGTGCCACTCGCCCCGGCTGCCCCACACGGTGTGCCCGGTCTGCGGCCACTACAAGGGCCGCGAGGTCGTCGCCCCTTCGGGGCCCGACCTCTCCCAGTAGCCTCGTCCTCGTGATCGCGCTCGACGCGAACGGGGCGGATCGCGGACCGCGAAACGTCGCCGAGGGCGGCCGCCGCGCCGGCGTCCCGGTGACCCTCTTCGGTCCCGCCGCCGAGCTGGGCGGCTACGACAACGTGATCGACGCGCCCGTCGGCATCGGCAACGACGAGGACGCGGCGCGCGCAGTGCGCGCCAAGCCCGACGCGTCGATCGTGCAGGCGGCGAAGGCCGTGGCCGCGGGTCAGGCGGGAGGCTTCGTCACCGCGGGCCCGACCGGCGCGGCGCTGGCCGCCGGGCTCTTCCACCTCAAGCGCATGCGCGGCGTGCACCGGCCCGCGGTGGCAGTGCGCCTGCCGGTTCCGGGCCGCTCGGTCCTGATCCTCGACTCGGGCGCCAACGTGGACTCCCGCCCCGAGTGGCTCGTCCAGTTCGCCTACATGGGCGCCGCGTTCATGGAGGCCGTCCACGGCGTCGAGCGCCCCCGCGTGGGCCTCCTGTCGGTTGGCGAGGAGGACAAGAAGGGCACCGAGGAGGTGGTCGAGGCCAACCGCCTCCTGCGGGCGGGCCCGCTCGACTTCGCCGGCAACGTGGAGGGCAACGACATCACCGCGGGCGTGGTGGACGTGGTGGTCACCGACGGCTTCACCGGCAACGTGGCCCTGAAGGCCGTCGAGGGAACGGTGCTCACGGTCATGCGCGCGCTGCGCGAGGCCATCCGCTCCGGACGCGTCTCGTCCGTGGGCGGACTGCTCATCAGGGGCAAGGCGCAGCGCCTGCGCGAGGAGCTGAACCAGGACGCGGTGGGGGCCGGGATCCTGCTTGGACTGCGCGGCGTCGGGTTCGTGGCGCACGGGAGCGCCACGCCCGTCGGGATCGCCACCGCCGTGCAGGTCGCCCACCGCGCGGCCGAGGAGGGCGTCGTCGAGCGCACCGAGGCCGCGCTGGCCGAGAGCGGCTCGCTCGCTTCCGCGTCCGCACCCGCTGTTAGCGTCGGAAGCGGGTCATGACCAGGGAGGAGGTGCTGGAGCGGCTTCGCGATCACCTGGCCACCGAGCTTCAGGTGGAAAGGGACGCGATCCAGGACGGCACCCGCTTCAAGGAGGACCTGAACGCCGACTCGCTCCACCTGGTCGAGTTGGTGGTCGAGCTCGAGGACTCCTATGGCATCCGCATCCCCGACGACGAGGCCGCGAAGATGGCAACGGTTGGATCCGTCGCCGACTTCGTCGCCGCGCACGCTCCCGAGAAGGCGTCCTGAGGCGCTGGACACGCTCAGGTCCCTCCTGGAAGAGCTGCCCGAGGGTCTCGCGGGCCAGGCCTTCACGCACTCCTCCTGGGTCGACCGCCGGACCGACTCGTACGAGCGGCTCGCCTTCCTGGGAGACGTCGTCCTGAGCATCGCCATCTCCGACCACATCTACCCGCGCTTCCCGGACTGGGGCGCGGGGCGCCTCACCAAGCTCCGAGCGCAGGCGGTCTCGCGGCAGGCGTGCGCCGACGTTGCGCGCGCCCTCGAGGTTCCGGAGCGGCTCCGCACCGCCGCCTCCCAGGGCGTGGGCAAGAACGCCGACATCCTCATCGACAGCGACCGCATCCTCGCGTCGATCTGCGAGGCGATCATCGGGGCGGCGTACCTGTCGTTCGGCATGGAGCGCGTGGCGCCCGCGGTGGTGGACGCGTTCTCTGCGCAGATCGAGGACGCCCTCGAGAACCCGGTCGACTACAAGTCGCTGCTCCAGGAGACCCTCGCACGGCGCTCGGAGCTGGTCGTCTACGACATCGTCGAGGTCGCGGGCCCGGCGCACGACCGCGACTTCGTGGCCGTGGCGGAGGTCGCCGGCGAGCAGATCGGCCGTGGGCGGGGCAAGACCAAGAAGGCCGCGGAGCAGGAGGCCGCCTCGCACGCGCTCGAGCGCGTCGAGGAGGACTGGGCGCCGGATCCGGGAAGGTCCGCCTGATGCACCTGCGCTCGATCACGCTCAAGGGCTTCAAGTCGTTCCCGGACCGCACCAAGCTGGAGTTCGCCCCGGGCGTGTCGGTCATCGTCGGGCCCAATGGGTCCGGCAAGTCCAACGTCACCGACGCCGTGCTCTGGGCGCTGGGCGAGCAGAGCCCGCTGGCCGTGCGCGGGCAGACGATGCAGGACGTGATCTTCGCCGGCGGGCACGGCGTGCCCTCGCGCAGCGCCGCCGAGGTGGAGGTCATCATCGACAACCCGCAGGGCGTGCTCAACGCCGAGTTCTCCGAGCTGTCGATCGTGCGCCGCCTGGACCGCTCGGGGGACGGGGAGTACAGGCTGAACGGCGCCCGCTGCCGGCTTGTCGACGTTCTGGAGGCACTGTCCGACACGGGCCTCGGCAAGGAGATGCACTCGGTGGTCTCGCAGGGCCGGGTGGAGGGCATCATCCACTCCAAGCCGCGTGACAGGCGCCTGCTTATCGAGGAGGCGGCAGGGCTCGGCAAGCACCGCAAGCGCCGCCGCCGCGCTCAGCTCAAGCTGGAGCGCACCGAGGACAACATCGCGCGCGTGCTCGACGTCGAGCGCGAGGCACGCTCGCGCCTGCGGCCGCTCAAGCGTCAGGCCGAGGCAGCCGAGCTGCACCAGCGCCTGGAGCGCCAGTCGCTCGAGGCCCGACTCGAGCTCGCCCGCGACGGCGCCGGCTCCGCGGGCCGCGAGCTGCGCACCGCCGAGGCGGCCGCCACCGCCGCGCGCCGGGCGCGCGACCAGGCGGAGAAGCTGCTCCAGGCCGTCTCCGAGCGGCGCGAGCGCGCCGAGCAGGAGTTCGCGGCGCAGAGCCGCCGGCGCGAGGCGCTGTCTGCACGGCTGTTCGCCGCCCGCTCGGCCGAGGAGCGGATCGCGATGCGGCTGGAGCGCGCGGGCGAGGTCGCCCGCCGTGCCGGCCAGGCCACCGAGCGGCTCGCTCGCGAGCGCTCCGCGCTCGAGGCAGTCGACCGCGACCATCCGGAGCGCTCGCCCGGCGCGGACAGGGCCGCGGCATTGGAGTCCGAGCTCGAAGGCGTCCAGGCCCAGCTGGAGCGGCGTGTGGAGGACGAGCTGTCCGGCCTGCGCGCCGAGCGCGCGGCGGCGGAGCGCCGTCGCGAGGAGCTGGAGTCGGCCGCGGCGGAGCGCCGCGGTCAGCTCGACGCCGCCGAGCAGGCCGCCGAGGCCGCCAGGCGCGACCGGGTGCGGGCCGAGCACGACGTGGAGGCCGCCCGGCGCTCCGCTGCGGAGGCGGGCGCCCAGCTCGCGGCTGTCAACCAGTTCCTCGCCACGGCCGCGGCCGCGCCCAGCGGTGCGCGCTCGCTCGCCTCGGAGCTGGGCGTCGAGCCCGGGCACGAGCTGGCCGTGGCCGCCGTGCTCGGCTCGCTGCTCCGCGCCGGGCTGGCGGGCAGCGTCGCCCAGGCCGGCGGCCTGCTGGACGGCTCCGGTGACGATGGCGGCAGCGCCCTCGTGGTTCGCGACGGGCGGGCGCCTGTGTCACACGGGTCGCCTCCGGTCCCCGGCGCGCGCCCGATGATCGAGCTGGTGCGGCCCGAGCCGCGGCTCCAGCCGGTGGCTGCGCGGCTCCTGGCCGGCGCGTGGCTGGTCCCGTCGCTCGACGGGATCCCGGACGACTTCGGCGGCACCGCCGCCACCGCCGCGGGCCGCGTTCTGTTCGGCGCCACCGGCGAGCTGCGCCAGGCACCCGCCGCCGGGGACGGCCGGCTGCTGGAGGAGCGCAACCGCCGCGATCGCCTGATCGCCGCGTCGGAGAAGGCCGCCGGCGCCGAGGCCGCCGCGGCGGCGGCAGCGCAGGCCGCGCAGCGCGCGGTCGCCGAGGCCCACGAGCGCCGCGACGCCGCGGAGGGCACGCTGCGCGCCGCCGTGCGCGAGCGCGACGAGGCCGCCGAGGCGGTCAGGCGCGCGGACTGGCTCATCGAGCGCCGCCGCGAGGGGCCGTCCGAGGGACCCGCCGCCGTGCGGCGCGCCGAGATCGTGGCCGAGCTGCGCGCGGAGCACCGTCTGGCCGAGCAGGCCGAGCTGGCCCGCGTCCAGCGGCGCCGCCGGATCGCCGCTCTCGCCACGCGCGCGGAGGCCGAGGCCCAGACCGCGGGCGTGGCGCAGCGCGCAATCGCCGCGCTACGAGCCGCCGGAGGGGCCGTCACCGCGCGGCGCGAGCTGGCGGCTCGCCAGCT
>JAXDIC010000391.1:0-6629 GCA_034664185.1 Thermoleophilaceae bacterium | reverse complement strand
CAGCTCGAGCACCGAAATGCCCTTCAGCTCGTCGATCCACTCCTGTGTACTGGTAGGCATCTAGCCCTCCTCTGATTCCGTCTTGCCGCCCTCGGAGGGCGCTTCCGAAGTGTCTTCCTGCTCCGCCGTCTCGGCCTCGGCGACGGGGTCGCCGGGAGCCTCCTCGGCGGGCGTCTCCGGCTCCTCGGCCGGAGCCGCTTCCTCGGCTGGAGCGTCTTGCTCGGCCTGCGGCTCCTCGGCGGCCGGCTCCTCGGCCGCGGGCGGGGCGTCCGCTTCCGCCGCCGGGGCCTCCTCCTCAGCCGCCGTTTCCTGCTCGGCCGGAGCCGCGGCAGCCGCCGGAGCCTCCCCCTGCACGAGTCCCTGCTCCTCGATCTGCCGCAGCTGACTGGCCAGCCCGCCGATCATCGAAGCCAGTCCGCGCACGAGGCCGGTGATCGGCGACGCGAGCACCCCTACGAACTGGGCGTGCAGCACATCGCGGGCCGGCAGGCGGGCGATCGACTCGATCTCGTCGACCGAGACGACCTGGCCGTCCATCGTGCCGCCCTTGAACTCGAGCAGGTTGTTCTGGCGGCGGAAGGTGGCGATGGCCTTGGCCGCCATGGCGGCGTCGCCGTGCACGAACGCGAACGCGGTCGGCCCCTCGAGGAGCTCCTTGAGGGACTCGGCCCCGGCCTTGTCGGCGGCGCGGATCGTCAGGCGGTTCTTGACCACCTGGAAGCGCGTGCCGGCCTCGGAGAGCTGCTGTCGCAGCTCCATCGCCTGCTTGACGGAGATCCCGCGGTAGTCGACCGCGAAGATCGCGTCCGACCCCTGGATCTGCTCGGCCACGCTGTCGATTACGGCGGCCTTCTCGTCCCTGTTCACTCGCTCGTGTTCTCCAATGAAAAAGCCCGCATGCAGGCGGGCTCCGTCAAGCGGTGAGCTTGGGATCCACCTGCCCAGGTCTTACGGCAAAGCCTGCCGGGGGTCTCGGGCGATCGGTAGTGCGGCGGGAAGGGTAGCGCGCGGCTAAGCGGCGGCCGGCTGCGCGTCCTCGGCCTGGGCCGGGGCAGCCTCCTCCAGGATGTCGCGCGTGCGCGTGGGGTCGACCCGGACGCCGGGGCCGAGGGTGGTGGTCAGCGTGATGGTGCGCAGGTAGCGCCCCTTGGCGGCCGCGGGCCGCGCGCGCACGATCTCGTCGATGAGCGCGGCGTAGTTCTCGAGCAGCTCGCGCTCGCTCAGCTCGGTCTTGCCCAGCGCCAGGTGGACGATGGCCGCGCGGTCGGTGCGGTACTCCATGCGGCCGGCCTTGGCTTCCTGGACGGCCTTGCCCACGTCGTCGGTCACTGTGCCGACCTTGGGGTTGGGCATCTTGCCCTGCGGTCCCAGTACACGCCCGAGGCGCCCCACCACCGGCATCATGTCGGGCGAGGCGATCGCGACGTCGAAGTCGGTCCAGCCCTCCTCGATCCGCTTGGCCAGGTCCTCGTCCCCGACGACGTCCGCCCCCGCCGCCTCGGCGTCGCGGGCCTTGTCCGCGCGCGCGAAGACGACGACCGTCACGTCCGTGCCCTTCATGTGCGGCAGCGTGATCGTGCCGCGAAGCTGCTCCTCGGCGTGACGCACGTTGAGGCCGGTGCGGATGTGGCACTCGACGGTCTCGACGAACTTGGCCGACTGGAGGCTCCTGACCAGCTGGACGGCCTCGGCCGGCGTGTACTGGCGCTCGCGGTCGACCTTGGAGTACAGCTCGCGGTAGCGCTTGCCGTGCTTGGGCATCAGCTCACATCCACGCCCATCGAGCGCGCGGTGCCCTCGATGATCTTGGACGCCTGGTCCAGGTCGTTGGCGTTCAGGTCCTCCATCTTCGTCTCGGCGATCTGGCGCACCTGGGCGCGGGAGATCGTGCCGACCTTCTCGCGATTGGGCTCGCCGGAGCCCTTGGCGATCCCGACCGCCTCCTTGATCAGCACGGCCGCCGGCGGCGTCTTGGTGATGAAGGTGAACGAGCGGTCCTCGAAGACGGTGATCTCGACCGGGATGATCCGGCCGTTCTGATCCTGGGTCTGCGCGTTGAAGGCCTTGCAGAACTCCATGATGTTCACGCCGTGCTGGCCCAGCGCGGGACCGACCGGCGGCGCGGGATTGGCCGAGCCGCCCGGGACCTGAAGCTTGATGAGGGTGAGGACCTTCTTGGCCATGCCGCCGAAACCCTAGCCCTAGATCTTCTTGACCTGGTCGAAGCCAACCTCGACCGGGGTCTCGCGTCCGAAGATCGAGACGAGCACCTTGAGCTTGGCGCCGTCCTCGTTGATCTCGGCGATCTCGCCCGAGAAGTCCGAGAGCGGACCCGAGACGACCTTGACGGACTCGCCGATCGAGAACTGCGCCCGGGTGCGCGGGCGCTCCGCCGTCTCGCGGTTCAGCAGCCGGTCGATCTCGGCCTGGCTGAGCGGCACCGGCTTCTGCTGCGCGCCCACGAACCCCGTCACCCCCGGAGTGCCCTTGACCAGCGTCCAGGAGTCCTCGTTCAGATCCATGTTGACGAGGACGTAGCCGGGCATCGTCCGGCGCTCGGTCTGCACCTTCTGGCCGTCCTTCATCTCGGAGACCTGCTCCGTGGGGATCACGATCTGGCGCACGTTGCGCTCCTGGCCGAGCGAGACGACCCGGTGCTCCAGGTTCTGCTTGACCTTGTTCTCGTGACCGGAATAGGTATTGACGGCGTACCAGCGAAACATCTGGATCCTTGTCGGACTCGGCTAGAGGATGGCCTGGATGAGCTTGGAGAAGACCGCGTCCAGCGCGCCCAGGTACGCACCGGCGATGATTACGAAGAACAGGACGATGCCCGTCAGCTGGGTCAACGTCCGGCGATCGGGCCACTGCACTCGCTGCAGCTCGGCCCAGCACGCGATCAGGAAGCCGAGAACCTTACCGCCGCCGCGGCGAGCCGGCCTGGCGGGTGTGCCGCTGGATCGCGCGAGCCCGCCCGGCTCACCGTCTCCGCCGCCGCCGCCCCGCACGCCTCGGGGGCCGCGGACGGGCGGCTGGCCGCCGCCGTCGCCAGCCTCAGGATCGAGCTCGTCCTCGTAGATCTCGTCCGGCGCGCCATCGTCGTCCAGCTCGTCGCCCTCCAGCTCGCCGTCGAGGATCGGAGCCGGCGGCGGCGACTCGGCCACGGTGTCGCTGCGGCCGACGTTCTGAGGCGGCGCCCCGGTCGTGCCCGCGATCGGACCGGCCTGGGCGCCCAGCTGGCCGTCGCGCGGATCGTCCTCGTCCAGCGGCTGCGCGGCGTCGACGTCCTCTGGCGCACCCGGGCTGGCGCCCGCGCGGCGCGCGGCGATGCGGGCCTCGCGCCTCTCGGCCTGACGCTGCTTCGCGCGCTGGCGGTCGCGTGCCACGGCGCTAGCGGGGCTCGGACCGGCGAGTTGCCCGGGTCACCGGGTCTCCTTGTGGTCGGTGTGCCGACCACACCAGCGGCAGTACTTTCGAAGCTCGATCCGGTTGGGATCGTTGCGCTTCGACTTCTCGCTCTGATAGTTACGCCGTTTGCACTCCTCGCAAGCAAGGGTGACGGCGATTCGTACGTCCCCGCGGGCCATGGCTCCCTAAGCGTTCAGATGGTCTGCGGGCCCCGCGAGAAAGACCCCAGCGGGGCCGCGCGAGGTCGCAGCGCAGTGTAGCGACTGACCCAGCGGCGCCAGGGGGTCATGGCGGGGCCGGGTCGACCCGGAGCTGGCCGGTGTCGTCGTGGGCCTCGAACCGCGTTGCGTTGACCACCGCGCCGCCGAGGATGATGATGGCCAGCGCGTAGAACCAGAGCAGCAGGATCACGATGAAGACCAGCGTGCCGCCGAACGTTCGCAGCGGTGAGTTGGAGAGGTAGGCGGGGAAGACGTAGTCGACGGCGCCGATCGCCACCGTCGCGGCCACGGCGCCGGGCCACACGGCGCGCCACGGGACGCGCCGGTTGGGCACCGCCCAGTAGATGAGGCAGAGGATCAGGGACAGGACGACCAGCCCGGCCGCCAGGGTCACGGCGTACACCAGGCCGCTCAGGTGCGCCAGCCCGAACGGGAGCTTGCGCGCGCCCTGGACGAGGATGCTCTGGGCGGTGGGGACGACCACCGTGGCCGCCATGAGCAGCAGGATGACGACGAGCATGACCAGCGAGAAGCGCTTCTGGGCGATCCACTTGCGGCACTCCACGTGGTAGATCCGGCAGAACGCCGTGTCGAGCGCGCCCCAGAACGAGCTGCCGAACCAGATGCTGGAGACCACGGCCACGATGCCGAAGCTGGTGGCGTTCTCGCGCACGTGCGTGAGCGTGGTGTCCAGCGTGTGCTCCGCGGCGCTCGGGAACAGGCGCTTGAGATCGGCCAGCACCCGCACCTCCAGGCTCGAGCTCTGGAGCACGCTGCCGGCGATGAACAGCGCGACCAGGGCCAGCGGGAACAGCGAGAGCAGCAGGTTGTAGGCGACCATCCCCGCCAGGCCGGTCAGGTTGTCCTCGTACGCCTTCCAGTAGAAGGCCTTGCCGTAGGCCCAGGCGCGGTGCACCGGCCCCGCGCGATCGTGCGGGCGGCGCGCCGAGGCGCGCGCAGCCGGCGGGTCGGCGCGTCCGATCAGCCGCGGCCGCTCTGCGCGCGCCGCCGTGGGCTGCGCTGCCCGGCGGCGCGGGCGCGGCGCCCATGAGCGGGCGCGCCGCGCAAGAAGGCGGCCAGCGCGGCGTGGGTCTGGGCGGGGCGCTCGAACTGCGGGATGTGGCCGCAGTCGATCTCCACGTGCTCGGCCGAGGGCAGTGCCTGGGCGACGTGGCGCTGGAACCCGATCGGCACGATCTGATCGCGCCTGCCCCAGAGGAACAGCGAGCGGGGGGAGCAGCCTTCGAGCCGCTCCCAGAAGCCGTCGCGGCCGTCCCCGTTCTCGAGGTAGATCTGCCGCGCGGCGGCGTAGAAGGCCACACGGCCGCGCGGGGTCAGATAGGCGCGGAGGAACTCGTCGATGCCGGCGGCGGACCAGTTGCTGGCTGCCGCGCCGGGCACGATCCTGCGCACGAACGCCTCGACCACGGAGCGCGGCGCGGGCTGGAGCAGGGCGAGCTCCGGTCGCAGGAGGCGCAGGTACGGGGTCCAGCGCTTGTCGCCGCGCCAGGCCATCGAGGGCGTCATCAGGATCAGCGAGCCGAACCGATCCGGGTAGCGCATGCCCAGCTCGAGCGCCACGCGCCCGCCCATGCTGTGGCCCACCACGTCGGCTCGCTCGATTCCGAGCTTGTCCAGCAGCGCGATGGCCCAGCGCGCCATGAAGTCCGCGTCGTACCTGCCGAACGGCTTGTCCGAGTCGCCGAAGCCGGGCGCGTCCATCGCGATCGTCCGGTACTCGGGCGCGAGTGCCGCGATCGTGGGCAGGAAGGAGATCTTGGTGCCGCCCAGGCCGTGCAGCATCAGCACGGGCCGCCCCGTGCCCGCCTCCATGGTGGCGACACGCCCGAGTCGCGTGCGCACACGCGCGAAGCTCAGCCGGCCCTCCTCCTCGGCGCCTGAGGTGGCCGCCAGGAAGCCCACGCCGAGGTGGAGGTTGTGTCGAACCGCCATCCGGCCTCCGCGGTAGGCGTCCATCCCGGAGGCCAGGTCGCCTGCCAGGTCACGCCACGCGCGCGCGTCCGCCGTGATCTCCGCGTCGGCCCGCTCTGACCGGGCCTCGCGGAGGCGGACACGCGACCCGCCCACCTCGGCGTCCCAGGACTCGCGGCCCTTTGTGTTCAGCCGTATGCGGGCGCGCCCGCCGGGTGCGTCGAAGACGCTGGGGTCGAAGCGGTCGACCAGCGCCTGCAGGCTGTCGGGTGGGACGCTCATTTCGGTCCGGCCAGTGCCCTACTCAGGCAGCGCGCGCCCCACGCTCTCGGCAACGCAGACCGGCTTCTGGCCGCCCTCGGTCTCGACGGTGAACTTGGTGACGCTCTGGACCCAGCCGCCGCCAACGTCGTCGACGGAGATGACCTCGGCTCGTGCGCGAACCTTGGACCCGACCGGCACGGGTGCGGGAAAGCGAACCTTGTTCCAGCCGTAGTTGACTCCCAGCTTGAAGCCGCGCGACTCCATGAGCTCGCGGCGCATGCCGTCGATCATCGACAGGGTGAGGTTGCCATGCGCGACGGTCGTACCGAACGGGCTCTCGTTCTTCGCGCGCTCGACGTCCACGTGGATCCACTGGTCGTCGCCCACCAGCCGCGCGAAGTCGTCGATGTCCTGCTGGGTGACCTCGTGCCAGTCGGTGGGGCCCACCTCCCGCCCCAGGAGCCCGCGGAGCTCCTCCACGCCGTTCACCGTCACCTGGGCCATCGCGGCGAAAGGGTACCCGGAAAAGAGAGAGGCGGGCCCGAAGGCCCGCCTCTCGAAACTGCCCGATAAGCCTTCGGCTTACCAGTTACCGCTGGACGGGCAGCCGCCCGAACCGGTCGGCGTGCAGGTGCGCGTGGAAGCGCCGCCCAGGCTCGCCTTGGTGATGTCGAACGTGTGAGCACCACCGCTCGAGGCCTTCGAGACAGCCTCGACCGTGTACGACGTCGCCGTCGCGCCGGCCTTGACCGACACCTGGCCACCGCTGGTCCCGTAGTCGAGACCGGTGTTCGGCAGCTCAGC
>JAXDIC010000385.1:0-4390 GCA_034664185.1 Thermoleophilaceae bacterium | reverse complement strand
CCGCACGGACAGCACCACGTACTCGCCCGGCGGTGGGCCGGCCACCCGGCTGCCGCGGCGCTCGCCCAGCTCGGTGCGGCTGGTCTCGATGCGGATGGTCCCGCCCTCCGGCATCGCATCCCGCGCGTTCATCACCAGGTTGAGCACGACCTGCTCGAGCTGGGCGGCGTCGGCCTCGACCAGGGGCTCGCCCGGCGCAAGCGCCACGTCGAGCGAGACCCGCTCGGCCAGCGTCCGCCGGAGCAGCCGCTCCATGTCGCGCACCACCGCGTTCAGGTCGAGCACCTCGGGCAGAACCGGCTCGCGCCGGCTGAAGACGAGCAGCCGGTGGGTCAGCTCGGAGGCCCGCTCGGCGGCGTGGCGGATCTCCTCCATGTCCTGGCGCACGGAGCCGTCCGGCGGCAGCTGCTCGCGGATGAAGTACGCGTAGTTGAGGATGACCGCGAGCAGGTTGTTGAAGTCGTGCGCGATGCCTCCGGCCAGCTGGCCGACGGTCTCCAGCCGCTGCGACTGCTGGAGCCGCACCTCGAGCTGGTCGCGCTCCAGCTGCGCCTCCCGCCGCACGGTCATGTCGGCGGCCATCGACACCGCGCCGGCGTAGCGCCCGGACTCGTCCATGAGAGGGGTGGCGGACATCTCCACCCACACCTCGCTGCCGTCCTTGCGCTGGAACTTCATCTCGTAGCGCTCGCTGATCCCCTGGCGGCGGCGGTCGAGCGCGCGCCGGCCCACCGGATTGAAGTCGGCCGCCATGAACTCCACGGCGCGCCGGCCCAGCATCTCGTGGACCTCGTACCCCAGCATCTCCGCCATCGCCCGGTTCACGAAGCTCGTCCTGTCCACGTCGTCCACCATCCAGACCCCGTCGCTGGCGGTCTCGACGATCGCGCGGTAGCGCTGCTCGCTGGCGCGCAGGGCCTGCTCCGCCAGCCTGTGGTCGGTGGCGCCCACGAAGCGGGTCACCGCGGCCAGGCAGTCCTCGCCGTCCAGCTCGACCAGCTCGGGCGACATCTCCACCACGCGCTCCTCGCCCGAGCGCGTCCGCATGGTCGCCTGGAGCTGCGGCCTGACAGCGCCTGACCCGAGGGCCTCGCGCACGGCGTCGGCGATCGCCGTCAGCTCCGCCGGGTCCCGCCACACCCCAAGCTCGACGGCGCTGCGCCCGACCAGCTCGTCGCGCGCGTAGCCCAGCATGCCCGCCTGGGCATCGTTGGCGTCCAGCACCCGCGCGTCGCGCAGCCGGACCACGATCGCCCCGTCGTCCAGCGCGTCGATCAGCCGCGCCAGGACGTGCGCCAGCGGACGGTCGGACACTGCTAGCCCACCCTCCTCGGAACGGACGGGGTCGTGGTGGACGGCCCCGAGGGCTTGCCGGGCACGGGCCCGGGGGTGGCGCCGCCCGACCTCCGCGGCGTGCCGGGCTTTACCGGCGTGGCCGGTAAAGCCGCCGGGTTCACCCGCACGCGGGCCACGAAGAACACCTCCTGGGCCGCCTGCGACTTCGGGTCCAGGTAGAGCGCCCCCCGCACCGTCCTGAGCGCGTCGGCGGGAAGGTTGAGCGTGTAGAGCTGGTAGTCCGCCAGCCGCAGCCACACCCGCGGCTCGCCGGGGAAGCGGCGCACGGCGCGGACCAGGTCGTCCAGCGCGGCCTTCCTGTTGCCGCTCGCGTCGGCCACGGCCGCGGCGGCCAGCAGCGGGCCGGGCGACAGCGGATCGATGCGCCGGGCCCGGTCGGCCGCGCTGGCCGCGGGGCCGAGCTTGCGCTGGTCCAGCAGGTCGAGTGCGTGGCTGGCCTCGGCGTCCGATCGCTGGGGCTGCCAGACCGCCCAGGCGCACGCCAGCGCCGCGATCGTCACCGCGGCGGCGAACACGTAGCGAGGCGCCCGTCCCAGCTCGGGGCGCAGGTCCGCGAGAGCGCGAGGGCGCGCGCCAAGGACGGCCCGGCCCGCCACATACCCGGCGGCGGCGACCGCCATCACGGTGGGTCCAGGCACGAACCACGTCCAGTCGATGGCGGAGTGAAGCCCGAACACGAGCGCCGCCAGGGCGAGCGCCACCAGGCCCGCGCGCTCGGCGTCGAAGCGCCGCCTGTGGCGCCGCGGCCCGACGCCGATCGCGCGCGCCGCGGCCGCCAGCCAGGCGACCGCGAGGAGCGAGATCGCCACCAGCCCGAGCACGCCGAGGTCCGACATCGTCTGCACGACGTAGCCGTGCGCGTGCTGCGAGACCAGCTCGTTCTTGCGGTAGCGGAGCCGCGCCAGCCCGAACGTGCCCGCCCCGGTGCCGGTGACGGTGTGGTCGGCGAACACCCTCCCCGCCTCGCGCCAGTACCTGGCTCGCGACGACGAGGCCGTGGTCAGCCTGCTGGGTCCACCCGGTGTGTGGGCGGTCGGGCTGGTCAGCGCCTCCACGCTCTTCCGCACCGACCCGCCGAGGCCGCGGTCGCTGGCGCCCAGCGCGACGAAGAGCCCGATCGGGACGAGGCACGCCACGACAGCGGTCGCCACGCCCACGCGAAGGCGGGTGCGCACGCTGGGTGCGCGCCGGGCCGCGCGGAAGCCGATCGCCAGTCCCGCGGCCAGCAGGAGCAGGGCCATGGCGATCAGGAAGACCCCGAACTCGGACGCGACGCTCCGCCGCACGTCGATGGGCACCTGGTTCTTGGTGAACGCGTCCTTGGACAGCGCCCAGCCGATGATCGGCGCGGCCCCGGCCACCGACACGGCGAACACCGTGAGGCTGCGCAGCCGCAGCGGCACGATCCAGACCCACAGCATGACCCCGACGGCCGCCGCGAGCAACGCGCCGCGCGAGAAGCTGAGGAACAGGGCCACGATGTCGAGCGCCAGGAGCGGGTAGGCCAGCGCGTTGGCGGCGGCGTGACCCGAGCGCCGCGATCCGAGCCACATGGCGGGCGGGACGGCCAGCGCGGCGGTGGCCCCGAGGGCGTTCCAGTATCCGTACGGCGCTCCCAGGCGCGCGTAGATCTCGGTCGACGCGAGCGAGCCGGGGAACACGCGCGAGACGGCGGCGTACGCGCAGACGGCGAACCCAGCGATCAGGATCCCGCGCAGCAGGACGGCCCACCCCTGCCGTGCCATGTGGGCGGCCGCCAGCGCGGCGGCGAACACGGCCAGGTAGGAGATCGTCCTGCTGGTCTCGATCCACGAGTTGTCGGGCGAGATCGACCACACGATCGAGACGGCGGTGACCCCGGCCAGGACCACGAACGCGGCCAGCGGCGGCCAGCCGCCGATCCGGCCGGGCCGCGCTCGAACGATCGCGGTCGCGATCACCGCGCCGGAGGCCAGCACCAGGCCGATCTCCACCCAGGTGGCTCGGTTCAGCTGGTCGCCGCCGCCGGCGCCGAACGCCGCGGCCACGAGCGCGGCGCCAAGCGCCGAGCTAGCGGCGAAGGAGCCGTAGCGGCGCACGTCTGAGCTGCGGCCAGCGGCGCCAGATGGCGGTGAGCGCGCCGGCGGCGCACAGCGCCGCGACCGCGATCAGTGCGACGAGCAGCGGCAGCGGCAGCTGGTTGGCCGTGTAAGCCAGTCGAGCCAGGCCGCCGGTGGCCGGTGAGAGGGTCTGCCCTCCGATGTTCAGGGCCGGCGAGCGGCCGTTGCCGGCGCCGCGGGCGGCGGCCCTGTAGGCCGCGAGGTCGGTGTGCGAGCCGGCGTACGCACCCGCCGGGGTCCGCAGCGCCGGGTTGGTCGACGCTGGCGTGGCACCGCCGCCACCACCGCCCCCACCCGCGGCTCGGGCGGCCAGGATGGCCGACCGGCAGTCGGTGTACTCGGCAACGTCGCTCGGGATCATGCCAAGCGCCGCCTTCAGGTCGGAGTCGCTGTAGTGGCCGTCGACCCTGCCGTCGGCGGCGCAGTCCTTGATCACCTGCTGGGGGCTCGCGGCGGCGTATGCCGGCAGCGCCAGCGCGGCCAGCGCCACGAGCAGCAGCGGGATGTAGCGAATCGGTCTCACGGAGGGGTCGCGGAAGGATAGGAGGGGTCCTGGCGGGACGCCCCTACCGCGCGCAGGGCCTGGCGCATCCCGCCGACCCAGGCCTCGGCCGTGTAGGGCGCCACGTCCTGGCGGGCCGCCGCTCCGAGGCGGGTGCGCAGCTCCGGATTGGCCGCCAGCATGCGCAGGCGCGCCGCCAGCGCGTCGATGTCGCACTCGGGCACGACCAGGCCGTTGCGGCCGTCGCGAACCAGGCCGCCGGCCACCGCGCCGACCGCGTCCGTCGCGATGACAGGCGTCCCTTGGTGCATGGCCTCGTTGACAACGAACCCCCACGGCTCGGTGAAAGTTGCGGTTCGAATCGAGGGCAGGACCAGCACGTCGGCGGCCGCGTACAGCCCGGGAAGCCGCTCGCGCTCCACCGGCCCGAGCG
>JAXDIC010000384.1:0-5736 GCA_034664185.1 Thermoleophilaceae bacterium | reverse complement strand
CCCTGCTCACCGACGGCGCGGTGGCGGCGCAGCTCGCCGCGGCGGGCAGCCGGCTGACCGCGGCGGTCGCCGAATCGGACCTGCGCCTCGAGCTGGCGGCCGCGCCGTCTCCCCGCGAGGGTGAGGTGCTCACGCCGTTGCGACTGCGCGAGCGGCGCGCCTGGCTGTACTCGCGGCCCGGCAGCGGATGGACGAAGGACGATGTCGACCGGATCGCGGAGCCGCTGGCGCGACTCGTCGACGTCGCGCTCGAGCGCGAGCGGGTCAGCGAGCGGGCGGCGGAGTCGGAGGCGGCTCGGCGCGCGGACGTGGCAAAGACGGCGGTCCTCCACGCGATCTCGCACGACCTGCGCTCGCCCCTCACCGCGATCACAACCGCCACCGACGCGCTGCGATCCGGGCCGCTGTCGGAGGACGACCAGGCGGAGCTCCTGTCCGTGCTGGGCGGGGAGTCGGCCCGGCTCACTGGCCTGGTGGAGGACCTGCTGGACCTCTCACGGATCGAGGCCGGCGCGGTCAACCCCCAGTCCGACTGGTGCGACCTGCACGACGCGGTCGCGCGCGCCGCCGATCAGGTGCGCGGGCAGCACCCCGGGCGAGAGGTGGTGCTCGAGCTGCCGCCCGACCTTCCGCTGGTCCGGGCCGACGCGGCCCAGATGGAGCGGGTGTTCTCCAACCTGATCGAGAACGGGGTCAAGTTCTCTCCGCCGGACCAGGCCGTGCGGGTGGTCGCGGGGGTGGCCGCCGAGCAGGTCACGGTGCGCGTCGTGGATCGTGGCCGCGGCATCCCAGCGGGCGCCCGGATGCACGTGTTCGAGCCGTTCTTCCGCGGACGCGGGGAGGCCTCCGGGTCGGGCCTCGGGCTGACGATCTGCCGCGGGTTCGTGGAGGCCAACGGCGGGCGGATCCGCCTGCGGACGGGGCGCGGCGACGGCACGTCGTTCAGCGTCAGCTTCCCGCTCGAGCCGCAGCCGGCCACACCGGGATGAGCGACGGCGCACGCGTGCTCGTGGTGGACGACGAGCCGCAGATCCTGCGCGGGCTCCGGGTCGTGCTGCGCAACGCCGGCTTCCAGGTGGAGACCGCGACCACGAAGGCCGGCGCGCTCGACGCGGTGGCCACGCGGCCGCCCGACGTGATGGTTCTCGACCTCGTGCTGCCCGACGGCAGCGGCGTGGAGGTGTGCGAGGACGTGCGCCGCTGGAGCACGCTGCCGATCATCGTGCTCTCCGCGGTGGGCGACGAGCGCGAGAAGGTCCGCGCGCTGAACGCCGGCGCCGACGACTACATCACCAAGCCGTTCGGCAGCGACGAGCTTACGGCGCGCCTGCGGGCGCTCCTGCGACGCGCGGTGGACACCGGCACCGAGCCCGCCGTGACCGTGGGCGACGTGACCATCGACCTGGCGGCGCGCCGGGTCACGCGCGGCGGCGCGGAGGTGCACCTGACGCCGATCGAGTTCGACCTCCTGCGCGTGCTGACCTCGCACCGGGGCAAGCTGGTCACGCACCGCCGCCTGCTGCAGGAGGTGTGGGGGCCCGAGTACGCCGGCGAGACCCACTACCTCCGTGTCCACGTGGCACACATACGCGCGAAGATCGAGGCCGATCCGTCACGGCCGCGCCTGCTGGTGACCGACCCCGGCGTGGGCTACCGCCTGCGCGAGCCGTCCCCGACGGCCTCTTAGCGAAATCTCTACGGCGCGACCGCCGTTCTTGATGCCGCCTTGACGGGGCGCCGCCTAGCGTCGAATGCGTGGCGGAACGGCCGCGGACCGGAGCACGATGGCACGCGTAGTCGAGCGTGGGCTGCGGAGGACGGTCGGGGTCCCCGGGCTGTTCTCGACGGCCTACGGGAACGTCGGCTCGTCGATCTACTACGCGCTCGGGCTGGTGGCCGCGCACGCACTGGGGCTGACGCCGCTGGTGTTCATCTTCGCGGGCGGCCTGTTCGCCCTGACGGCCAAGACGTACGCGGAGGGAGCCGCCATGTTCCCCGAGGCCGGCGGGTCGTCCTCGTTCGCGCGGCACGCGTTCAACGAGGTCGCGTCGTTCTTCGCCGGCTGGGCGCTGACGCTGGACTACATCATCACGATCGCCATCAGCGCGTTCTTCGTGCCCCATTACCTGGGCGCGTTCTTCCCCGCGCTGCGGCACAACCCGGGCGACATCGTCGGCGGCGTGGTGGTGGTTGCGCTGCTGGCCGGGCTGAACATCCGCGGCCTGCGCGAGTCGGCCGGGCTGAACATCTTCCTGGCGGTCGCCGACCTGATCACCCAGGTGCTCCTGATCGTGCTCGGGGCGGTCCTGATCTTCGACCCGTCGGTGCTCGTCAACCAGATCCACCTGGGCACGGCTCCCTCCTACAAGGAGCTGATCTTCGCGCTGTCGATCTCGATGGTCGCCTACACGGGCATCGAGACGGTCTCGAACATGGCCGAGGAGGCCCGCGACCCCGACCACGACGTGCCGAAGACGGTCAACCTCGTGTTGATCGCGGTGCTGGGCATCTTCACGGGCATCTCGATCATCTCCCTGATCGCGCTGCCGGTCACGCAGCACGCCGGCCATTACTCCACGCTGCTCGGCACGAAGTACGAGGCCGACCCGGTGCTGGGGATCGTCTCGGCGCTTCCCCTCGGGCACACGCTGCAGACGGCGCTGAGCTACTACGTCGCCGTGCTGGCGGCCACCATTCTGGTGATCGCCACCAACGCCGGGCTGATCGGGATCTCGCGACTGTCGTGGTCGCTGGCCGAGCACCGCCAGCTGCCGGCCGTGTTCGCGCGCGTCCACCGCCGTTACCACACGCCCTGGTTCACGATCGTGGTCTTCTCGGCGCTGGCCATGCTGCTGCTCATCCCGGGCCAGACCGACTTCCTGGGCAACCTCTACTCGTTCGGCGCGATGCTGTCCTTCACCACGGCGCACGTGGCCGTGGTCGCCCTGCGCTACAAGCAGCCCGACAGGCATCGGCCCTACCGCACGCCCTGGAACGTCCGCTTCCGCGGCGGCGATCTGCCGCTGGCCGCGGTGCTCGGGGGGATCGGCACGTTCGCCGCGTGGGCGTCCGTCGTCGCTCTGCACGTCGAGGCGCGCACGGTGGGGGTCGCCTGGATGGCGGTGGGGATGGTCGGGTACTTCGTGTACCGCCGGCACATCGGCATGGATCCGCGCGTGGAGTGCCGCATCGAGCGCCGCGCGGCGCCGGCCGGGTTCCAGGAGCTCGCGTACGGCTCCGCCCTCGTGCCGATCTTCGGCGAGGACGTGAGCGGCCGGGCGATGACGGCGGCGGCCAAGCTGGCGGGCGACAACGCATCCGTGGACGCGCTGTACGTGATCGAGGTGCCGCCTCAGCTCTCGCTCGACTCGGGGATGGAGGACGAGGAGGCCCTGGCTCGCTCGGTGCTGGAGACGGCGCGCCGGCGTGGGCGCGAGCGCAAGCTGAAGGTCAGGACCGGCCTGATCCGCACACGCAGCGCCGGCGCCGCGCTGGTCGAGGAGGCGCGCCGGCGCGAATCCGAGGTGATCTACCTCGACACGGTGCACGCCCCTCCGTCCGAGCAGGTGCTGGGGCCCACCGCCAGCTACCTCCTGCGCGAGCGCCCGTGCCGGATCGTGGTCGAGTCCGACAACCGGCTGAAGCGAGGGGCGCGGCAACGAGACGGCAACGGCGGTGCGCCCGGCTGAGCCTGCTTGGGAAGGCCGAGGGGCGCCCCGGAGGACGCCCCTCGAAACACTTCACTGGATTGGAATCGACAGCGGCCCTGAGGCGCTCGCTGCGGCATGAGGCGGTCACGCTGCACGGCCCGATGCTCTGCTCACGCCGGCCGGGGGGACCAAATCCGACCTCCGCTTCCGACGGTGCCCGGGGTGGATTCCCCTAGGCGGTCCAGCGCCGACCTAGTGGCCGGACACCTCCAGGGTCCCGACAGATTTATGACTGATAGCGGACCACCTCCTTTCCCTGGTCCGTGCATTCAAGCACAGGGGGCCGTCGTGCTACGAGGTGCCGTTTTCCGGCTGCTCGGCCTCGTCCGCTGAGCCGTTGTCAGCCGGCTCGGCGGCCTCTGCAGGCTCGACACCCGCCTCCATCGCGGGCGAGGCTCCGTTGCCGTTCTCGGCGCCCGGCAGCTCGTCCGCGACGCCAGCGGCGGTGTCGGCGGCGGACTCGACTATGAGGGCCACCGCGCTGACGACGTCGCCCTCGCGCAGGTTCATCAGCCTGACGCCCTGCGAGGCGCGGCCGTAGCGCGAGATGCCGCTGACGGAGGTGCGCTGCACCATCCCGTTCTGCGAGATGAAGACGAGGTCGTGGTGCTCGCGAACAATGAGCGCTCCCGCGACCCCGCCCTTCTTCTCGGTCAGCTGGATGGTCTTGACGCCCATCGCACCGCGCCCCTTGACGGGGTAGTCGGCGATGAGCGTGCGCTTGCCGTAGCCGTTCTCCGTGACCACGAGCAGCTCGGTGTCGTCGCGGGCGATGTCCATGGCCAGGACGCGGTTGTCGCCGCGCGAAACGTTCATGCCGCGCACGCCGCTGGTGTCGCGGCCCATCGGCCGAGCCTCGGTCTCGTTGAAGCGTGCCGCCTGGCCCGAGCGCGAGACCATGATGATGTCGTCGCTGCCGCTGGTGAGACGCACCGCGACCAGCTCGTCGTCGTCGCGGATGTTGATCGCGATGATGCCGTCGGCCTTGATGGGCGTGTTGTAGGCGAGGAACTCGGTCTTCTTGATCTGCCCCTTGCGGGTGGCGAAGACCAGGTACTTGTCCTCGGTGAAGTCGCGCGTGGCCAGCACAGCGCGCACGTACTCGCCGTCGCGCAGCGGCAGGAGGTTGATGAGCGCGCGGCCCTTGGCGGTGCGCGACGCCTCCGGCAGCTCGTAGACCTTCTGGCGGTAGACCTTGCCGCGGTTGGTGAAGAACAGCAGGTAGTCGTGCGTGGAGCAGACGAACAGGTGCTCGATGTAGTCGTCGTCCTTCATGTCCATGCCCATGACCCCGATGCCGCCGCGCTTCTGCGAGCGGTAGGTGGCCAGCGGAAGCGACTTGATGTAGCCGGACTTGGTGATCGAGATGACCATCTGCTGGTCGGCGATCAGGTCCTCGATGTCGATGTCGTCCTCGGAGTGCGTGATCTCCGTGCGGCGCTCGTCGCCGTAGGTCTCACGGATCTCCGCGAGCTCCTCCTTGATCAGCCCGAACACGCGCCCCTCGTCGCCGAGGATCTCGCGCAGCTCGCGGATGCGCTCGACCAGGTCGTCGTGCTCGCCCTTGATCTTGCCCGCCTCGAGCGCCGTGAGCCGCTGGAGGCGGAGGTCGAGGATGGCCTGCGCCTGCTCGCGGGAGAGCTCGAACTGGGAGATGAGCCCGTCGCGCGCCGCGTCCGGGTCGGCCGACGCGCGGATGAGCTCGATGACGGCGTCGAGGTTCTCCAGCGCGACCAGCAGCCCCTCGAGGATGTGCGCGCGCGCCTCGGCCCGGCGCAGCTCGTACTTGGTGCGCCGCACGACGACCTCGCGCTGGTGCTGGACGTACGCGACGATGATGTCCTTGAGCGGCAGCGTGCGCGGAACGCCGTCGACCAGCGCGACCATGTTGGCGCCGAACGTGGTCTGCATCGGGGTGTGCTTGTAGAGCTTGTTGAGCACCACCTTGGGGTTGGCGTCGCGCTTGAGCTCGATGACGATCCGCACGCCTGACTTGTCCGACTCGTCGCGCAGGTCCGAGACCTCG
>JAXDIC010000354.1:0-12499 GCA_034664185.1 Thermoleophilaceae bacterium | reverse complement strand
CCCGACGGGATGGTCAAGCGCGAGGACTTCGACTACGTGGAGGAGGCCGTGCCGGAGCCCGGCGACGGCGAGCTGCTCGTTCAGATCCAGTACATCTCGCTGGACCCCGCCATGCGCGGCTGGATGAACGAGGGCCGCTCGTACGTCCCGCCGGTGGGCCTCGGCGAGGTGATGCGCGCCGGCGGGGTGGGCCGCGTGGTCAAGTCGAACCACCCCGAGTTCGCCGAGGGCGACCACGTGACCGGGATCTTCGGCGTGCAGGAGTACGCGCTGTCCGACGGCGGCGGCGTGTTCAAGGTCGATACCGACCTGGCCCCGCTGCCCACGTTCCTCGGCACCCTGGGCATGACGGGCCTGACCGCCTACTTCGGCCTGCTGGACGTGGGGGAGATGAAGGAGGGCGACACCGTGGTGGTGTCGGGCGCCGCCGGGGCCGTCGGGATGGTGGCCGGGCAGGTCGCCAAGATCAAGGGCGCGGGCCGCGTGGTGGGCATCGCCGGCGGGCCTGAGAAGTGCGCGTTCGTGGTGGACGAGCTGGGCTTCGACGCCTGCATCGACTACAAGAACGACGACATCCGCGGCAAGCTCAAGGAGTACTGCCCCGACCGCGTGGACGTGTACTTCGACAACGTGGGCGGCGACATCCTCGACATGGTGCTGCTGCGCCTGGCGCACGGGGCGCGGGTGGTGCTCTGCGGGGCCATCTCGCAGTACAACGCGGCCGGCGGCATGAAGGGGCCGGCCAACTACATGATGCTCCTGGTCAACCGCGCGCGGATGCAGGGCTTCCTGGTGTTCGACTACGCCAGCCGCTACGGCCAGGCGGCGCGCGAGATGGGCGGCTGGCTGAAGGAGGGCAAGCTCAAGACGCGCGAGGAGGTGGAGCACGGCCTGGACGCGTTCCCCGACGCGCTGCTCAAGCTCTTCAGGGGCGAGAACACCGGCAAGCTGGTGCTGGCCGTGAACGGGGACTGACGGCGATGGCGAAGGAGCTCAAGCTGGGGCTGAACACCGGCTACTGGGTGGGCGGCCCGCCGCCCGGCATCGCCGAGACGATCGCGGAGGCGGAGCGGCTGGGGTTCGCCTCGATCTGGGCCGCGGAGGCCTACGGCTCCGACTGCCTGACGCCGCTGGCCTGGTGGGGCGCCTCGACCGAGCGGCTGAAGCTGGGCAGCGCCATCGTGCAGATCTCGGCCCGCCAGCCGGCGGCCACCGCCATGGCGGCCATGACGCTGGACCACCTCTCCGGCGGGCGCTTCATCCTCGGGCTGGGCGTGTCGGGGCCGCAGGTGGTGGAGGGTTGGTACGGCATGCCGTTCGCCAAGCCGCTCGCCCGCACGCGCGAGTACATCGGGATCCTGCGCGACATCTGGGCGCGCGGCGGCCCGGTGACCAACGACGGGCCGCACTACCCGCTTCCCCTGCCCGACGGCACGGGCCTGGGCAAGCCGCTCAAGTCGTCGATCCACCCGCTGCGCGAGGACATCCCGATCTACCTGGGGGCGGAGGGCCCGAAGTACATCGCGCTGGCCGCGGAGCTGTGCGACGGCTGGCTGGCGATGCTGTTCACGCCGGGCTTCCAGGACTTCTACCGCGACGCCCTCGCGGAGGGGTTCGCCCGCCCGGGCGCGCGCAGGACGGCGGAGGACTTCGAGGTGGCCGCGACGGTGCCGCTGATCGTCTCCGACGACGTGGAGCAGGCGGCCGACGCCCTGCGCCCGATGTACGCGCTCTACTTCGGCGGGATGGGGGCGAAGGCGGCCAACTTCCACGCCAACGTTCCCGCGCGCATGGGCTACGAGGACCTGGTGGCCCGGGTCCAGGACCTCTACCTGGAGGGGAAGAAGGACGAGGCCGCGGCCGCCATCCCCACCGAGCTGGTCGAGCAGATGTCGCTGATCGGGCCGGCGGACAAGATCCGCCACGACCTCGAGGCCTGGCGCGAGTCGATCGTGACGACGCTGCTGTTGGGCGGCGACGCCTCCACGCTGCGGACGGCCGCCGAGCTGGTGCTGAAGTAGCCCTGCCGCCCGACCGGGGCCTAGGGCGTGCAGGCCACCGAGCCGCTGGTGGTGGGGCTCGAGTTGGCGAAGAAAAGCTGGATCTCGTACGGCCACGACCCGTTGCAGGTCTTGGGGTTGGTGACCAGGTGGTAGTGGACCTTCTTGGTGTGCGTCTTGCCGTTCTTGTGCACGGTCTTGTTGACGGTCCGGTTGGCGCCGAAGGAGGCCTGCAGACGGTCCACGCGCAGGCTGTAGCCCTGCGGGACCTTGACGACCTGGTCCAGCTTGTCGAATCGCACCAGCAGGTCGAACGGCGACGGGGCGCCCTTGTAGACGCGGCCCGTGATCGCGCCCTCCTGCTTGGTCTGGGGCTCCTTGTAGTGGATCACCACGCCGGACACGTCGCCGGGCTTGACCGGGGGAGCCACGAAGAGCTCGAGCGCCACGGTGAGGTGGCTGTCCGGCAGCACGCCGGCGTCCTGGTGGACCGTCACGTCGGAGGTCCCGGAGCCGACCTTGCTCTTGGCGGGGCACTTGTTGGCCTGCGCGTGGGACTTGTCGCAGCGCTTGGCCGCCGCCCGGGGGTCGAACTTGAAGCCGCGCGTGACGCGGATGAGCACGGTCTTGGGGTTGCCGCCGTCGGGCTTGATGTCCAAGCTGACGTGCGACGGCTTGCCGGCCGCGTTGGGGGCGACCGTCGCGGTGCCGGTGAGGGCGCCGGCGACCGCGGCCGCGGCCAGCGCAGCGGCGGTCACGGCGACGGCGGCAACGGACGCCCTGGGGCCAGTTCCGAGCATGCGCTGCTTAACCTACCCGAACCGGGCGGTCCCGTGTGGGCCGTGCGTCAGTGCGCGCTGCAGGCCACCGAGCCGGGGCTCGAGAACGGCTGGTCGGACCAGTTGATCTGCACCTCGTACGGCCACGACCCGGAGCAGGTCGGGGCATTGGTGACGAGGTTGTGGCGGACCTTCTTGGTCTTCTTCTTGCCGTGCTTCTTGACCGTCTTCTTGACCGTGCGGCTGGCGCCGAAGGTGACGTGAAGGTGGTCCAGGCGGACCTTGAAGCCCGCCGGCGGCTTGAAGCTCTTGTCCAGGCCGTCGAAGCGCGAGTCGAGCCCGAACTGCCCCGACGCCTCCTTGACGATCCGACCCGTGACCGATCCCTGCTGGCCCGTCTGGGGCTCCTTGAAGTGCACGACCACCCCGGACACGTCGCCCGCCTGCGGCGGCGGCGCGACGAACATGTCGACCGCGGCGGTGAGCTTCTCCGCGTTGAGCCCGGCGCTGGTGCTGACCGTGATGTCAGCGGTGCCGCCGCCGATCTTGCTCTTCGCTGGGCAGGTGTTGGCCTTGGCGTGCGACTGGTCGCAGCGGGCCGAAACGGCGACCGGGTCGAACTTGAACCCGCGCGCCACCCGCACGACCACCGATTGCGGGTTGGTGTCGCCCGCGTGCTGGGGTGGCGTGACGTCGAGGGTGGCCGTCGAGCCCTTGCCGGCCACGGCGGGGCTCAGGGAGACCGAGTTGCCCTGGTCGGCGACGGCCGGGACCGCCAGCGTCGCGCTCACGACGGCGGCTGTCAGGGCTGCGCGGCGCGCGATCGCCTTCATGCGGCCACAACCTAGAGCGTTTGTGCGCGCGGCGCGCGGGTCCAACGCTGGAATCCCCCAAACGGGGGTACGGTCTAGGCCGAGTAGCCGCGTGAAGCGTCGACCCAGCGGCGACGACGGGCGCTCCAGCGGGACGCGAGCGCGCCGCGGCTGAGCTCGTTGGCGGCGTCGAGGAACTCCAGCGCGTAGCCGTACTCGCCCCAGTCGGCGTCGAGCTCGGCCAGGATCAGCGCGACGTCGACCATGGCGCGACGCTCGTAGTCGGTGCGGCGCTCTTCGGTTCGCTCTGCGGTTGCGTCTGTGGTGAGGGGCATCGGAGGGGCCCCGGAGTCTCCTCACGCTCGCGCGCTCCGCAAGGCGCGCGCAGCATCGGTGTGGGGTATGCGATGCGAACATGCGCAGAGAGCGCAGGTTTCCGACCAGGCCCTAACGTATCCGGCGTGATCGCGCGCGAAGACGCCCTCGCGACGCTCGAGTCCGAGGCCTTCGACCTCGCCGTGATCGGCGGCGGGATCACCGGCGCGGGGGTCGCGCTGGACGCGGCGTCGCGCGGCTACAGCGTCGCGCTGGTGGAGCGCGACGACTACGCGTCCGGCACCTCCAGCCGTTCGTCCAAGCTCGTGCACGGCGGGCTGCGCTACCTCCAGAACTTCGACCTGGGGCTCGTGAGGGAGGCGCTGCTCGAGCGCGCGCTGATGGTCAACCTGGCACCTCACCTCGTGCGGCCGCTGGCGCTGCTCGTGGCGGCCTTCGAGGGCAAGCACCCGCACCGGGCCATGGGCGTCGGCCTCAACATGTACGACGCGATGGCCACCGAGCGCATCCGCCGGCCGCGGGTGCGCCGCCGCGGCGGCCAGACGCCGCCGGAGGAGTGGAGTCCCGACCGCCATCGGATCGTCGACGCCGACGAGGTCCGGCGCCTCCTGCCGGCCCTCGCGGCGCGCGAGCCCACGTCGGCCTACCTCTTCTACGACTGCCAGACCGACGACGTGCGGCTGGTGCTCACCGTGCTTGGCGAGGCGGAGCGGTTCGGCGCCGTGATGGCCAACCGCTGCGCCGTGGTCGAGCTCCTGGACGACAACGGCCGCGCCGCCGGGGTGCGCTGCGAGGATCGCGTGTCCGGCCGCCAGCTCGAGGTGCGCGCCACGAACGTGATCAACGCGACCGGGGTGTGGGCCGACACGATCCGCTCCGAGGAGCTGTACGCGGCCGAGGAGATGCCGCAGATCCGGCCGAGTCGCGGCACCCACGTGACGCTGCCCCACGAGGCGCTGCCGGTCGAGGCCGGGGCGATCGTTCCGGTGGCCGACGGGCGCACGATCTTCACGCTGCCGTGGCTGGGCCGCACGCTGGTCGGCACCACGGACAACGACTACGAGGGCCCGCTCGACCACATCCCGCCGGATCAGGACGACATCGACTACCTGCTCGAGGCCTGCAACAGCTTCTTCGGCGCGTCGCTCGACCGCGACGACCTGACCGGCGCCTACGCGGGCGTGCGCCCGCTCATCTCGACCGGCGACACGAAGAAGTCCGTCGACATCTCGCGCAAGGCCGAGCTGTTCGAGACCAGCTCCGGCCTGGTCACGATCACCGGCGGCAAGCTCACCACCTGGCGCCGGATGGCCAAGCTGGCCGTGGACCGGATCGTGGAGCGGGAGGGCCTTCAGGCGCCCTGCCGCACTCAGGAGATCCCGCTGGGGCAGCCCGCGGAGCCCGAGGACCTCTCCGCGCCGGCCGGAGTGGACGAGGATTCGCTGGCGCTGCTCGCCCACCGCTACGGCTACGCGGCGCGCTACGTGCTGGAGCTGGCCGAAGCCGATGCGACGCTGGGGCGTCGGATCGTGCCCGATCTGCCCGACCTTCTGGCCGAGGCGCCGTTCGCAGCCAGGCACGAGCAGGCGCTGACGCTCTCCGACGCCCTGCTGCGGCGCACGCGGCTCGGGATCCTCGACGCCCCGCGGCTCGCGGCGCCCGAGGGCCCGGAGGCGCGCGCGGCGGCCGAGGCGATGGGCGCCGAGCTCGGGTGGGACGACACGCGCGTGGCGGCCGAGCTGCGCGACTGGGAGGAGACAGCGCGGGCCGAGGGGCTGACCGGCGCTCCCGTGGCGGCCGCGGAGGCCGAGCCCGAGGCCGCCGCCGAGAGCGCCGCGGCCACGTGAGCGCGCAACCGCCGCTCCTGCTGCGCGGCCGCGAGCTTCGCCCCACGCCGTCCAGGCCCCTGGTCATGGGAATCGTCAACGCCAGCCCCGAGTCGTTCTCGGACGGCGCGCAGGTGGGCGGCCTGGGCGAGCAGGTGGAGCGCGCGCTGCGCCTGCTGGACGAGGGCGCCGACCTGATCGACGTGGGCGGCGAGTCGGGCGTGACCGACCGGCCGGCCGTGGCCGCGGCGGCGGAGGCGGAGCGGGTGGTGCCGCTGGTGGAGCGCCTTGCGGCCGAGGGCGCCGTCGTCTCGGTCGACACCTGGAAGCCCGAGGTGGCGCGGGCGGCCCTCGCGGCCGGAGCGGCGATGATCAACGACGTGAGCGGCCTTCGCGACCCCGCCGTGGCGGACGCGTGCGCGGAGACCGGCGCCGCCCTGGTGCTCGCCCACACACGCGCGGCCCCCAAGCAGAAGGCGTTCCCCGCGTACGACGACGTGGTGGCCGACGTGGTCGCCTTCCTTCGCGAGCGGATGGCCGTCGCGCGCGCCCGCGGGGTGGGGGAGGAGCAGCTCGTGCTGGACCCCGGACCGGACCTGGCCAAGGCACCGCCCGAGACCGTGGCCGTCCTGCGCGGGCTGCCGGCGGTGGTCGAGCTGGGCCGCCCGGTGCTCCTGGCGCTGTCGCGCAAGGACTTCGTGGGCGCCCTGACGGGGCGCGCCCCGCGGGAGCGCACCGCGGGCACTCTGGCCGCGATCGGCGCGGGGCTGGACGCGGGCGGCTCGATCCTGCGCGTGCACGACGTGGCCGCTACCGTGGACTTCCTCGCGGTCCGGGCGGCGCTGCGCGGAGATCGCCAGGTGCCGGCCGAGCTGCGGCTCGATCCCGGCTTGCGCCGGGCCGTATGACATCCTCAGCCCGATGACGACCCCCTGCCACAGCGAAGCGCACTGACCGTGCCCATCCTCGACCGCAAGGAGCTCGAGCAGAGCCCCCTCGCCGATCTGCACGCGATCGCCTCCGAGCTGGCCATCGAGGGCTACCGGCGGCTGCGCCGGGACGAGCTCATCGAGGCCCTCGTGGCGGGCGGCGGTGGGGACGCCGACGGAGCCCCCGACGGGGCGCCGTCCGACGACCAGGCCGACGCCGAGGAGGCCAAGCCACGGCGCCGCCCCAGGCGGCGCCAGCCCAAGCCCGCCGCCCAGCCGGAGGCCGAGGGCGATGAGGACACCGACGACGCGGAGGACGAGGACGAGGACGACGACGAGGGGCCCAAGCCGCGCCGCGCCTCGTCGCGCGGCCGGTCCGAGCCCGAGGCGGACGCCGACGAGCCCACCGATACGCGCGACGGCGTGCTGGACGTGCTCCCCAACGGCAGCGGCTTCATGCGGCCCGACCCCTTCGTCCACTCGCGCGACGACGTATACGTCTCGCCGGCGCAGATCCGCCGTTGCGAGCTGCGCCCGGGCGACAAGATCTCGGGGCCGGTCAGGGCGCCGCGCCGCTCGGAGCGCTACCCGTCACTGGTGCACGTCGAGAGCGTCAACGGCCAGGACGCCGATCCGCCGCCGGAGCGCCCTCGCTTCGAGGATCTCACGCCCGTCTTCGCCAGCCAGCGGCTCACCGCTCCGGACGGGCTCGAGGCCGTGCCGTTCGGCAAGGGATCGCGCGTGGCCGTAGGCGGACCGCCCGGATCCGGCATCACCACGCTGCTCCGGCGCATCGCGCTGTCGCTGGCGGCCGCGCACCCGGACGTCGAGTTGACGGTGCTGCTGGCCGGGGTGCGCCCGGAGGAGGTCACCGAGTGGCGGCGCGACGAGTCGGTGGCGGTGGTCGGCGGCGGGTTCGACCGCCCGGTCGACGAGCAGGGTCAGGCCGCCGAGATCGCCGTGGAGCGCGCCAAGCGCGCCGCGGAGTCCGGCCGCCACGCCGCCATCGTCCTCGACTCCCTCGACGCCCTCCCGCCGGCGGTCGCGCGCCGCGTCTTCGGCGCCGCACGCTGCCTGGAGGAGGGCGGCTCGATCACCGTCATCGCCTCCACGGGCCTGGCGGGCGAGCCGCAGCGGCTGGCCACCACCCGCATCGTCCTCGAGCCGGGCGACGCCGGCCCGCACCCACCCACGCTCGCACCCACGTCCGGGACCCTGCGGGCGGACCGCCTCAGCTAAAGCGCCTGCGCGAGTACGCGACTTCGGCCCACGACGGCTCGGGCGACAGCTCGATCACCTCGTAGTCGCGGTCCGGCTGCGCGTAGCCGAAGGTCCGCGCGCGGTCGTCGAAGACGATCTCCAGCTCGCCCTCCTTGACGCGCTGGTCCAGCCATGCGCCCCGGAAGACCAGCCGCCGCAGCCAGTGGACCAGCGAGCGCTCGGAGGAGCCGGCCAGCTCGCTCCACGAGGCGTTGATGTGCTCGCCGAGTGCCGACGCGGGCTCCGCCACCTCACCGTTCACCGCCAGGTTGACGAGATCCTCCCGCTCGGCGCCTCCAAGCTGCCCGGAGACGAAGCCCAGCTTGACCGCGGCCTGCTCGACGCGCTCGGTGAAGTCGCGCTCGTTGAACGTGAACCGCAGCTCACCGTACTCGAGGACGTAGTCCGCGCCGGACTCGTAGTTTCCTCTTTGGGTGGCGTCCATCATGGGGAATCGGACCTCGCCCGCTCAGGCGGCGAGGCGTCGGCATCGTATCCCCGATTCCTGCCACCCCGAACTGGCTGCAAGGCGACTTGCAGGCTGTCCGCGCCGAAGGTCGAACCGCTACAGGAGGCTACGCGGGCGACTTGGCGCGGCGGCGCTTGTGGCGCTTTATGCCAGCGTCCGCGGGCAGGCCAGCGGCTACCGACGGGCCCTCGAAGAGCATCATCACGGCGGTGGCGCGGAAGCTTTCGCCGTCAGGATTCTTCTTGACTCGCTCCGACGCCTCGGCGCCGAGCTTCTCGACCCGCTCGAGGGCCTTGCCCAGCTCCTTGGAGATGGCAAGCCAGCCCTTCTCGTCGAGTGTCATGGCGCTGCGCGTCATGTGTGCGTTCTCGCGGTCGAAGCCGCCCTCGGCGGCGCCGGCCTGCACGTGGGTGCCGACCTGCTCGACCCAGCCGGAGACGAGGTTCTTCTTGACGATCTCGGGCATCTCGCCCCAGGCGCCGTCCGGCACCTTGGGACGGATCTGCGCCGTGTAGTGGTGCTCGACCGCGCCGCGGCGCGGCGTGGTGCGAACGAGCTTGATCAGCCCGAGGCTTGCGAGCTGGCGGACGTGGTAGCTGACGTGCGTGAGGGGCGCGTCCAGCTCGGATGCGATCTCGCTCGGGCTGGCGACGCGATCGTCGAGCATTCCGAGGATGTGGATCCGAAGCGGGTGGGCATACGCCTTCGCGATACGCGGGTCAGTGATATCGACTGGAACGGTCAATTGGTGTCCTCCACTCGCGGAACTCTAACGGTATCTGCGCGTTTCTGCGCGGGCAACTGAACATTTGTCCAGTGGGCGTAGGAAAGGCTCAAGCCCTCTGCCCTCCATGACCCCACAAGCTTACGCCGCCAGGTCGGACGCCACGCCGCGCAGCCGCGCGCGGGCCCGATGGAGGCGCACCTTTACGGTGCCCTCGGGTACCCCCAAGGCCGCCGCCACCTGTCCCTGAGTGAGGTCCTCGACGTAGCGCAGGCGGATCAGCCGCCGTTCGTCGGGGCGCAGTGAGCTGAGGGCCTGCTCGGTGGCCACGGCGGTCAGCGTCCGCTCCAGGACGCTGTCGACGGAGCGCTCGTCGAAGATGGCCTCCGGCTCGGCCTCGGAGACCTCGCTGGCCTGCCGCCTGGAGCGGCGCTCCGCCAGCCGCATCGCTTCGTTGCGCGTGATCTGAAGCAGCCACGGGAGCGGTGCGGAGGGCGTATTGCAGCTGTCCCGCTTGCGCCACGCCCTGACGAAGGCCTCCTGGACGGCCTCCTCCGCGTCGTCGCGGTTGCCAAGGATGCGCCGGGCCTCCTTCAAGCACCGGTGGCGCGCCACATCCCAGCTCCAGGAGGCCGTATCGCGGCCCCGTGGGTGGGGGGTTGTTCGTGCCGAGCCACGCACTACGGGAACATATTCCGCTGAAACGATCCTGACCTATCAAGGGGTCTTAGTGAGTGTGGCCCCGCTCACGGCGATCCGCGCCAGCGAAGCGTTCACGGCGTACGAAGCGTTTGCGCCGTTTTACGACCGCTTCACGGCCGATCACGGCCACGAGGGATGGATGGCCGACGTCGAGGCGATGGCGCGGGCGCACGGCCTTCGTGGTCGCCGCCTCCTGGACGTCGCGTGCGGCACGGGCAACAGCTTCATGCCGATGCTCCGGTGGGGGTACGAGGTCACCGCCTGCGACCTCTCGCCGGCGATGGTGGAGCGGGCCCGGCGGAAGCTCGCGGGCCGCGGTCACGTGGTGGTGGCGGACATGCGGTCGCTGCCGTGGCGGGGGTGCTTCGACCTGGCCACGTGCGTCGACGACGCGATCAACTACCTCCTGTCGCTCTCGGACGTCGTCGCCGCGCTGCGCAGCATTCGGGAGGCCCTGGTTCCCGGAGGCCTTGTCGTCTTCGATGTGAACTCCCTCGCCACCTACCGAAGTGGATTTTCCGGGGAACAGACCCTCGATTGCGACGGTACCTCTTTTCGATGGGTCGGCGAGGCGGATTCGCGAATGTCGCCGGGTGACGTCGCCGCGGCGACCATCGAGTTGGTCCAGTCAGACGGGTCCGGCCGGCCGATCGGGCGCCACGTGCAGCGCCACCACTCGATCGACGAGATCCGGCTGGCGTGCGAGGAAGCGGGACTTCAGAGCCTCGAGTTCAGGGGACAGGTGCCGGGCGGCGAGCTGGTCCCGGACGCGGACGAGGAGTGCCACACGAAGATCGTCTGCGTCGCGACGCGGCCTCGGCGCGAGGGGAAGGGGGTGTGAGCGTGATTTGGAAGCTTCAATAGCCCTGTAGGAGGTCGCTCGCCGGGGCTCGTGCCCAGAACGCGGCCCCGGCGCCACGACCCGCTCTCTACGAGGTCATCCGAGCCCGGCGGGCACGCCGCGCGGCGCGCGGCTCAGGTACGTGCCCGCAAGCGCCATGAGCAGCATGCTCCCGACGAGGAGTGTCCTGTAGTCCACCAGCCCGATCCCAACGACCGCGAGCCCGAGCGTCAGGCAGTAGGGGACACCCGCCGTCGCCTCCGCGGCGGTGAAGACGCGGCCCTGGAGCTCGCTTCCCGTGCTGCGCTGAAGCAGCGTCGTGTAGCCGATCAGGAAGGCCGAGAACCCGGCTCCGCCGAGGCACGCGCCGACGAGCACCGTGGTCAGCTGCGCGTCGACCATCAGGCCCAGGCCAAGGCCGCTCGCCACGAGGCCCGCTCCCGCAAGGCGCGGCTCGCCCAGGCGCCGGAGCAGCGCCGGGGCCACCAGCCCACCCAGGATCGCCCCGGCGCCCTCGAAGCCGAAGATCACGCCCAGGAAGCTGGCCGGCCGGTGCAGGCCGCGGTCGACCAGCGCCAGGCCAACGACCTGGAGCAGCCCGAGCACGGCCACCGCCGCGCACAGGGCGATCAAGAGGCGGCGGAGGATCGGCGTCCCGAGGATGTGGGTCAGGCCGCCGCGAAGCTCCGCCGCGGTGCCGCCCCGCCGCCGCGGGATGTCCGGCACCCGCAGCGACCACAGGAGGGCCGCGGAGCCGACGAACGTGGCGGCGTCCAGGATCGCCACCGCGCTGCCGCCGAGCGCCGCGAACAGCGCTGTGCCGATCACCGGTCCGGCCGTGCGAAGCCCCAGCCGCAGCGATTCGAGGACGGCGTTGGCCGGTCCCAGCTGCTCGTCCGCGAGCATCGACTGCAGCAGGGCAGAGCGCGCGGCGAAGAAGATCTGCTGGGAGAGCCCGTAGAAGCCCGCGACCACGAACAGGATCCACACGTCGCCGCTGTCGCGCACGGCGAGGAGCGGCAGCAGGGCTGCCGCCGTGGCCAGGTCGTTGGCGATCAGCACCTGCCGGCGCGGGAAGCGGTCGATCACCCAGCCGAGCAGCGGCGCCAGCAGGGCCGGGACCACCAGCGCGAAGAACACCGCACCGCCGACGCTCACCGATCCGGTCAGGTCCTTGGCCCACACGCCGAGGACGAGGACCAGCGCCAGGTCGCCGAACATGGTGAGCGTCTGGCCCGCCAGGAGGATGCGGAACTGGTGCTCCCGGAGGAGCGACCGCATGGATCCAGGGCCGTGTCTCGGCATTTGCTATGCAAGTTTTTAGCATTTCGCCGGCCATTAGGCAAGGACGGGGGGCGAGAATGGCGCACGGCTCCCTTAAGCGCGGCATGGACTCCCACCCTCGCTCGCTCCTGCTGGTCGAGGACGACGAGCACACGCGCGCCTTCCTCGCCGACAACCTGACCGCCGACGGCTTCCGCGTGGCCACGGCCAGCGAGGCCGGGGAGGCGCTGCGCGCCATCGAGGTGCGGCGCCCCGATCTGGTGCTGCTGGACCTGATGCTGGGCGGCGGCAGCGGGCTTGACGTCCTCGACCGGGTCAGAGGCGCGGACGGGCCGGCGGCGCGCATCGATCCGGACCTGCCGGTCATCGTTCTGAGCGGCCGCACGGCCGAGGTGGATCGCGTCCGGGGCTTCGCCCGCGGGGCCGACGACTACGTGACCAAGCCGTTCAGCTACGGGGAGCTGCTGGCGCGGGTTCGCTCCGTGCTGCGTCGCGCCGCCGGCCAGCCGCGACGGGGCGTGGTTCGGGTCGGCGAGC
>JAXDIC010000198.1:0-6311 GCA_034664185.1 Thermoleophilaceae bacterium | reverse complement strand
TCTCCGCCCAAGGGGCGAAAGCTATCCTCGGACAGAGATGGGCGACCCCGCTTCCGAACGCGAGCAGACGGTCGTCATGAAGTTCGGCGGCACGTCGGTGGCCGACGTCGAGCGCATTCGGGCGGCCGCGAGCAAGATCGTGAAGGCCAAGGAGGAGGGCCGTCGCGTGGTGGCCGTCCTGTCCGCTCGCAGCAAGACCACCGACGAGCTGATCTCGATGGCGCACGAGGTCTCTCCGCGCCCGCACCCGCGCGAGATGGACATGCTGCTGTCGACCGGCGAGCGGATCTCGTGCGCGCTGGCGTCGATGGCGATCAACGACCTGGGCCACCGCGCCGAGTCGCTGACCGGCTCGCAGGCCGGGATCGTGACCGACGCGTCGCACACCAAGGCTCGCATCCTCGACGTCCGCACCGATCGGATCGAGCGCCTCTTGGCCGAGGACAAGATCGTGCTGGTGGCCGGCTTCCAGGGGACGTCAGCCTCGATCGTCGGAGATGACGGGAACTACGAGATCCACGGCGAGGTGACGACGCTGGGCCGGGGCGGGTCGGACACGACCGCAGTGGCCATCGCCGCCGCGCTTGGAGCCG
The DNA here is from genome assembly GCA_034664185.1 of Thermoleophilaceae bacterium. Classification (GTDB taxonomy): domain Bacteria; phylum Actinomycetota; class Thermoleophilia; order Solirubrobacterales; family Thermoleophilaceae; genus AC-37. Next base: position 5,718 of record JAXDIC010000198.1, on the reverse strand, counting down.
ACATCTGTGAGATCTACACCGACGTGGCCGGCGTCTACAGCGCCGACCCGCGGCTGGTGCCGGACGCGAAGAAGCTGGTAGCGGTGTCGTTCGAGGAGATGCTGGAGATGTCGGCCTCCGGAGCCGGCGTGCTCCAGCTCCGGTCGGTCGAGTACGCCCGCAACCACGGCATCCGGATCCACTGCAGGTCGAGCTTCGACGACGGACCGGGTACCTTCGTGTTGACAGAGGAAGAAACCATGGAACGACCGCTAGTCACAGCCGTGACCCACTCGACCGAGGACGCGCGGATCACGCTCACGCAGCTGCCCGACCGCCCCGGCGTCGCCGGACGCGTGCTCACCGTGCTGGCGGACGCCAACGTCAACGTCGACATGATCATCCAGAACGAGCCCGAGTCGGAGGGCCGCGGAGCCGACATGTCGTTCACCGTGCCGCGCGACGACGTGGTGGCCGCGCGCGAGGCGCTGGACCCGCTGGTCGGCGAGCTGGGGATCGGCCAGATCGCCACCGACCCCAGCATGGGCAAGGTGTCGCTGGTGGGAGCGGGAATGAGGACCCACCCGGGCGTCGCGGCCAAGACCTTCACCGTGCTGGGCGACGCCGGCGTGAACATCGAGATGATCTCCACCTCGCCCATCAAGATCTCCTGCGTGGTGCGCGAGGACGACGTGCCGACCGCCGTGCGCGAGCTGCACAAGGCCTTCGGGCTGGGAGAGGACGGCGTGCGCCGCGAGGACCCGCGCGGACCCGACCACAGGCCGAGGGCGTGACGATGCGCGCGGCGGTGGTTGGAGCCACAGGAGCGGTCGGCTCCACGATGCTCGGCGTGATGCGCGAGCGCAGCTTCCCCGCGGACGAGGTGGTGGCGTTCGCGTCCGAGCGATCGGTCGGGCGGCGGATCGACTTCGGCGACGTCGAGCTGGAGGTGCGGGCGCTCTCCGACGAGTCGATCGAGGGATTCGACGTGGCGCTCTTCTCCGCCGGCGGGTCGACCAGCGGCGAGTGGGCGCCGCGGTTCGCCGCGGCCGGCGCCGTGGTGGTGGACAACTCCTCGCGCTGGCGGATGGAGGACGACGTGCCGCTGGTCGTGTCCGAGGTCAACCCCGACGACCTTGCCGACCACCGCGGGATCGTGGCCAACCCCAACTGCTCGACCATGCAGATGGTGGTGGCGCTCAAGCCGATCCTCGACGCCGCGGGCATCGAGCGGCTGGTGATCACCACCATGCAGTCGGTGTCCGGCACCGGCCAGCGCGCGGTCGAGGAGCTGCACGACCAGACGGTGGCGGTGATCGAGGCTGACGAGCTGCCCGAGCCCACCGTCTACCCACACCAGATCGCCTTCAATGTCGTTCCGCAGGCCGGCGTCTTCCCGGACGGCTCCGACTACACCGACGAGGAGCTCAAGCTGGTCAACGAGACGCGCAAGATCCTCGGCAGCCCCGACATAGCGGTGTCGGCCACCTGCACGCGGGTGCCCGTCTACACGGGCCATTCCGAGTCGGTCAACGTGCAGACCCGCCAGCCGCTCTCCGCCGACGACTGCCGCGAACTGCTGGCCGCCGCGCCCGGGCTGACCGTCCTGGACGACCCCGCCAACGGCGTCTACCCGCTCGCGCTGGACGCGGCGGGACGCGACGACGTGCTGGTGGGCCGAATCCGCCGCGACCCCTCGCACGAGCGCTGCCTCAACCTCTGGATCGTGGGCGACAACCTGCGCAAGGGCGCCGCCACCAACGCTGTGCAGATCGCCGAGCTGCTCCACACCCGCGGCCTGCTCAGGCCGGGCGCGCGCCGCGCCGCGTAGTATCCGGCGGGCATGAAGGCCGACCGCCTCCTCAAGCTCGTTTCGCGCGGCAGTACGCGTGGCAATCCCGGCCGGCGACGTGGCGGCAACCGACCGCGCGGCGAGGGCGAGGGCCTGATCGCCAGCGTGCGGCGCCTGTTCGGCCGCCGCTGAGCCGCTCGCCGGTCTCCTAGCTGGAGCGGGCCACGCCGACGGGACCGCTACGGCCCGCCTGGCGCTGCGGCCGCGAGATCCGCGCCAGATCCCGCCGCGTGGAGATGCCCAGCTTGGCGTAGATGTTGCGCGCGTGCGTGCGCACCGTCTCGACGCCGATCGACAGCGCGTGCGCGATCTGCGCGTTGGTCATCCCGTCCTGGAGCAGCTCGAGCACGTCGGCCTCGCGCGGGGTGAGCAGCTCGGGCCCCGGGAGGCCGATCTCCTCGGGCTGGTCGGTGGCCGCGGCCGAGCGCGGCAGGACGTGCATGCCGCGGGAGGCCAGGTGGATGGCGTTGATGATGTCGCGCCCCTGCGTCTCCTTGGAGATGCAGGCGGTGGCGCCGAACGAGAGCATCTGGTTGCACTCCGCGGCGCTGGGGCGGTTGGCCAGGATCACCACGCGCGTGTCCGGATGCCCCTGGTGCAGCTGGTAGATCATCGCCGGGTTGGGCAGCGAGCCGAAGTTGAGCAGCACGACCGAGGGGCGGTGCTCGTCCAGAACGGCCTCGAGCCGGTCCAGGTCGACGTCGCTGGCGACCAGCTCGACGTTGGGATCCTCCTTGATCAGCTCGCCCAGCCCGATCGAGACGAGATCCTCGAATCGGGCAGACACGATGGTTATCCGCCCTGGCACGGCGGCGGAGTCTACATACCGCGGGGGAGGTTGGGGGGAGGGCACTCTCCCCTCACTCTCCCCCTAACCCTCACCCGTCAAACCTCTACGGGATAACCCGAACATCACCCCAAGTTCACGCCCCTGGGGGGACGTAGGAATCGCTCCGACAGGGAATCATTCACTCAGCCGGGCGGGAGGCGCCGGCAGAGACTTCCAGCTTCCCAGGGCGCGTAGGGGTACGCCGCACCGCGAGAGCCGGCCAGGCAACTGGCCGGTTTTTCGCGTTGAGGGGCGGTATGCCTAGGCCGCGGCCAGCGCCGCGACCTTCTCCTGCACCGCGTCCGTCTTCACGACGTGCTTGTGCAGCCCCAGCTCCTTGACGTCCAGGCCGAGGGCCAGGCCCACGAGCTGCGGGAGGTGGAGCACCGGCATCCCCAGGTCGCGCTCCACGAACGACTGCGCCTCGGGCTGCTGGAGGTCCAGGTTCAAGTGGCAGAGGGGGCACGGGGTGACCACGCAGTCGGCGTCGGCGTCGAGGGCGTCGGCCATGTGGCGGCCGGCCTGCTTGAGCGAGGTCTCGCGGTTGAGCGTGATCACCGGGAAGCCGCAGCACTTATGGCTGCCGGCGTAGGCGACGGGGGTGGCGCCGCACGCCTCGATGACCTGCTCGAGGTAGTTGTCGCGATCGGGGTAGAAGTCGAAGCCGAGCCGCTTGGTGGGGCGCACGATGTAGCAGCCGTAGAACGGCCCGACGCGCAATCCCTCGAGCGGCCGCACCACGCGATCGCGCAGCTTGTCGAGGCCGATCTCCTCCACGAGCAGCCAGAGGAAGTTCTTGTTCCACCACGCGCCGCCGCGCTCGTACTCGAGGCCCTCGGGCTCCAGGTGCTCGTTGATGTGCGCGCGGTACGCCGTGTCGGCGTCGAGGCGCTCCTGGCACTCGGCCTGCGCGCCCTGGCAGGTGGAGCAGATGTTCATCATGCCCGCGGCGCCCTCGACGTTCTGCGCCATCGCGAACGTGCGCGCGTTCAAGGTGTCGACCAGCTCCTGGTTGTGCTCGGCGATCACGCCGGCGCCGCAGCAGTTGGCGCGATCCAGCTCCACCAGCTCGAGGTCGAGCTTGGGGGCCACCGCCGCCATCGAGCCGTGCAGCTCGGGGGTGAAGCCGCGCGACACGCAGCCGGGCCAGTACGCGAGCTTCATGCTTTCGCTACCTCCTCCTCGCCGCCGTCCTCGCCGACGATGTACAGGTTGAGCTCGAGCCGGTCCTCGCGCGACTCGACCTCCTTGAAGATCCGCCGCACCTGGTCCTGGTCCTGGAGCTTGTGGTGGAGAAGCGCGGTCTTGAGCGTGACCTTGCCCGACGTCAGGCCGCGCACGATCGTGGGGAACTTGGCCGCCAGCTCCTTGACCGCGGCCGGCTTGACCTGCGCGCGGATCAGGCTGCCGTCACCGTAGGACTTGGGCAGGAGCTGCGCCTCCGAGAGGATCCCGTACTTCTCGATCAGGTCCACGAAGGCCTTCTCGTGGCCGTAGCCGTTGTTGCCGTCCTTGATGCCGTAGTCGGCCGTCGCGCGCCGGCGCAGGCGCATGATCTGGTTCATCGGCGCGACGTCCTTGGGACACACCTCGACGCACGCGAAGCAGTGCGTGCAGTCGTACATGCCGTGCGGGTCCTCGGCCAGGTCCAGCAGGCGGCCCTCGGTCTGCGCGTCGCGCGGGTCGCCCACGAAGCGGTAGGCCTTGGCCAGAGCGGCCGGGCCGACGAACTCCGGGTCCACCTCGAGCGACAGGCAGGCGGACACGCAGGCGCCGCAGTGGATGCACGCCATCGACTGCGTGATGTCGATCATCGACTCGGGGTCGACGATGTACTCGCGCTCGGGCGGGTCGCCCTCGGGGAGGAGCCACGGCACCACGCGCTGGACCTTCTTCCAGTGCACCGCGTCCATGTCCACGATCAGGTCCTTGATCACCGGCATGTTGCCCATCGGCTCGACCACGATCGCGCCGCCCGGGGCGCCGTCGGAGGCGTCGCCCAGCTTGGTGTTGCAGGCCAGGCGCGAGCGGCCGTTGACGCGCACGGCGCACGACCCGCAGATGGCCGCCTGGCACGAGCACCGGATGGACAGCGAGCCGTCCTCCTCGTGCTTGGCGCGCAGGATCCCGTCGAGCACGGAGCGCTCGGGCGGCAGGTCAACATCGAACTCCTGCCAGTAGGCGGGGCGCCCGGACTCCGGGTTGTAGCGGCGGATCTTCAGCGTGTATTCGGGCACGGTTCCTAGTACTTCCGCTCTTCCGGCTGCCACCGGGTGATGGTCACCTCAGAGTACGAGACGGCCGGGCGCTCGCCGTCCAGCGCCAGGTCGATGTGCTTGAGCCAGTCGTCGTCGTTGCGCTCGGGGAAGTCGGTGCGGAACTGGGCGCCGCGGCTCTCCTTGCGCTCGAGCGCGGCGACCACCACGCACTCGGCGTTCTCGAGCATGAAGCCCAGCTCGATGGCGCCGAACAGGTCCTGGTTGAAGACCTTGCCCTTGTCGTCGACCCAGACGTTCTTGGCCTCCTCCTTCAGGCGCTGCACGATCTCGCCCGCCTTGACCAGCCCGTCCTCGTCGCGGAAGACCGCCACGTACTTGTCCATCGCCGCGCCCAGCTCGTCGCGGATCTCGGACAGGCGCCGCCCGCTCCGGTCGCGCCGCACGATCTCCTGGATCTCGCGCTCCTCGTCGTCGACCACCGAGTGGGGGACGTCGGGCAGCTTGTGGTTGCGGGCATGCTCGGCGGCGTCCTTGCCCGCGCGGCGCCCGAACACCAGCGTGTCGAGCAGCGAGTTGGCCCCCAGGCGGTTGCCGCCGTGAACGGACACGCAGGCGACCTCGCCGGCGGCGTACAGCCCCGGCACGGCGGTGCGACCCTCGGTGTCGGTCCTCACCCCGCCCATCGTGTAGTGGTTGCCCGGCTTGATGTGGATCGGCTCGCGCGTGATGTCCACGCCGGCGAAGTCGCGACCCACGTTGACGATCTCGCGGAGCGCCTCGTGGATGCGCTTGCGCGGCACCTTGGTGATGTCGAGCGCGACGGTGCCGTCGGGGAAGCC
>JAXDIC010000320.1:0-2575 GCA_034664185.1 Thermoleophilaceae bacterium | reverse complement strand
TGCTTGCGGTTGCGCTCCATCTCGACCGGCTGCCCGACGGCTGACACCAGGTCACGTGGCCCCTCGAGGACATCGTTGTGGCGAGCGAGGTAGCAGGAGTCGTGGTAGGTGACCGACAGCGACTCCGAGCGCTTTGGCGCCAGCCGGCCGTCGGAAACGAGCTTCGAGAGGAGCTCGGAGTGATGGACCACCTCATAGTTGCCGCCGAAGTCCGGGTACTCGTTGCCGAGCGTGTTGAAGCAATGCGGACAGTTGGCGATGATCTTGGTGACGCCCGCCTCGTTGAGCGTCTCCACGTTCTGCTGGGCGAACGCCTGGAAGACGTACTCGTTGCCCATCCGGCGAGCCGGGTCGCCGGTGCAGCTCTCACGGGGGCCGAGGATGGCGAAGTCGACGCCCGCGGTCTGCAGCAGCTTGGCCGTGGATTCCGCCGTACGCCGGGCGCGCTCGTCGAATGAGGACGCGCAGCCCACCCAGTAGAGATATTCGGGCGCGGGGTCTCCGGGTTCGAGGATGCGGACGCCCAGCTCCTGGGCCCAGTCGGCTCGTTCTGACTGTGCCCTCCCCCACGGGTTCGAGGCGCGCTCGATGTCGCGGAGCATCGGCTCCGCCTCGGCGGGGAAGCTCGACTCGACCATCACCAGATGCCGGCGCAGGTCGACGATGTGATCGATGTGCTCGATCGACACCGGGCAGGCCTCGACGCAGGCGCCGCAGGTGACGCAGTCCCACACCGATTCCTCGGGCACGGCGTTCGGCACCAGCGGGGCGAGTTCCGGCTCGGCACCCTCGCCGCCGCCGCGCGCCTTGAGCACCGATGCGCCTTCGGCGAACACCTGGTCCCGTAGGCCCATGATCACGAGCTTGGGCGAGAGCAGCTTGCCGGTCCCGAAGGCCGGGCAGACGTCCTGGCAGCGCCCGCATTCGGTGCAGGAGTACGTGTCCAGCACCTGCTTGAACGTCAGGTCGGCGGCGGTCCCGGCGCCGAAGCGGATCTCCTCCTCGGGCACGTCCTCGTCGTCGAAGCGCAGCGGCTCGAGGCGGCCGCCGGGGCCGGTCCGGCCGAACCACACGTTGACCGCCGCGGTGGCGATGTGCAGGTGCTTTGACCGCGGCAGGTAGGCCAGGAAGCTGAGGATCGTCAGCACGTGCGCCCACACGAAGACACGCTCGAGCACGCGGGTGACGGAATCACGTGCGAACAGGTGCGAGAGGGCGTTCGCCACGGGCGCATCCCCGCGCGGCCACTCGTTCAGCCCGAGCGCGATCCGTGACGCGTGCCAGAACAGCAGCGTGAGCGCGATCGTGGCGATCATCGCCAGGATCAGATCGGCCTCTCCCAGGTGCGAGCCCTGGAAGCGCTGCGGGCGCTGGATCTTGCGGATCCACAATGCGGAGACCACTCCGACCAGCACCAGCACCGCGAACAGATCGACGAGGAACGCGAACCAGCCCTGATCGCCCAGCCACGGGAAGGTCGAGTGCTTGTCGACGACGCCGATCAGCGCCATCACGATCGTGGGCGTCAGCACGAGGAAGCCCCAGAAGATGAATGCGTGAATCAACCCGGGGGCGAATCGCTGCAGCAGCTTGCGCTGCCCGAGCACGATCGTCGCCTCGTTCCGGACCCGGCGAGGTACATCGCCGGTGCGGTCGCTCTTCGGCGCCGACCGCGCCAGCGCGGTCAGGAACCGCGCACGCGTGAAGAACAACGTTCCACTGACCGCGAAGGCCGCGGCCAGCAGCACGGCGCTGATGGCGATGCCTATGTGCCTCTCACTTTCTTGATCTCCTGCGAGATCGCGGGCACGATCTCGTGCAGGTCGCCGATCACCGCGTAGTCCGCATTGGCGAAGATCGACGCCTCGCCGTCCGGGTTGATGGCCAGCAGCTTCTTGGCCCCCTTGCAGCCGGCCATGTGCTGCGTCGCGCCGCTGATCCCGCAGGCGATGTAGATCTCAGGGGAGACCTTCGAGCCCGTTTGCCCGACCTGGTCGGTGTGCGGGCGCCACCCGGCGCTGGTCACCGCGCGCGAGCAACCGACGGCACCGTGGAGCAGCTCCGCGAGCTCCTCGAGCGGGGCAAAGCCCTCGGCCGAACCGACGCCCCGGCCGCCGGAGACGACCACGGGAGCGTCGGTCAGGGAGACGCCGGCCGTGGCCGCCGGGACTCTCTCCGACACGTGGACGAGCTGATCGGCCGGGCTGGCCGAAGCCGTGACGGGCACGAGGTCGACGTCCGCCTCCGCGGCCGCGGGGTCCGCGGCGACGGCGTGCGGTGCGACCGTCAGCAACAGGAGCGCGCCATGCACTCGGGCTTCCTCCAGCAGGCTCCCGCCCCACCGCACCCGGACGACCGTCGCCAGGTCCCCGGGCGTGACCGAGGTGCAGTTGGCAGCCATCGGCAGATCGAGCTTCGCCGCCACGTGCGCCAGCACCTCGTTGCCGCGTTCGGAGCCTGCCGCCACGACGTACTCGGGCGACACGCGTTCCACCACGTCGACGACGGACGCCGCCCACGCCCCCGGCGCGAACGACCCCTCCACCTCGGCGACGAGCAGCACGACGACGGCGAC
>JAXDIC010000319.1:0-3856 GCA_034664185.1 Thermoleophilaceae bacterium | reverse complement strand
ATGACATGCAGGGCGACTCCGTACTCGACTACCCGAACGACAGCTGCGACGGCGGCGACGGGATCGACACGGCGCGGTCCGACTGCAACAGCGTGTCCAACGTTCCGTAGGCCCACGCCGCGTACCCGGCGGTACTTCCGCTGGCGTGGCCTCTACTGGGCGGTGCCCCGGCGCTGGCCGGCCTCACCGCCGCCGCAGCGAGAAGCGGCGCGGGCGACCCTCCTCGACGCCCGTCGCGTCGTCGCCGAGAGCCGCGAGACGGCCGAGCTTGGCGTTCCCGCGTGAACGGAAGTTCGGCGAGTCCTCGGGGATGGCGCGCGGCGGCCCGGTGGGCGGCCGTGCGCCTTCGAGGACCAGCTCCCGGAGGCGCGACTGGCGCACCGGGTCGAGGGCCTCCGCCGCCTCGGCGAACCAGGTCCACGTGCGGAACGGCTTCTCGATGGCGTCGAGTGTGTCGAGGTCGAGCGGCGGGAACTCCTCGGCCAGGTGGAGCACCCCGGCCGCCTCGAGCGACACCATCGTCACGAGGCACTTCGAGCACCGACCGCAGTTGCCGGGCACGTTCTGCTCGAAGCAGACCTTCAGGCTGCTCACCAGCTCGTGGCGCTCCCTGGCCAGCCAGAACACCTTCTCCACCCGGCTCTTGCTGACGCTGTCGTGGACGACGTCCACCAACTCCGTGGAGAAGAGCGGGTCGAGCAGCGGGCTGGTCCCGCAGGGGCCCACGAGCGGGCCATCCGTCGACGGGATCACCACCCGGCGAATTCCTGCCGCCAGCGCATTCGCGACGAACGCGAGCCCCGCGCCGGCCATGTCCTCCCAGTTGCGTACGAAGCCGTCCGTGAACTCGCGGAGGTTCGTGTCGATCACGGTCAGAGGCAGTCCCGCTCGCTCCGCCACCAGGTGCGCGCGCCTGATCTCCTCCGCCCGCACGCCCTGGTCGTGGCGCGGCTCGAGCCGGTCGACATACAGGAGCCGCGTGAGATCGGCGCCCGGGCGGGACTGCGCGATGCTGAACGTGGAGTCCACGCCGCGCGAGAAGAAGCAGCCGACGCCGTCCGCGCGCGGCGGCAGCTCCAGCTCGCCCGCCACCGACAGCCGCGAGGGATACAGGTCCGGGCACCAGTCGAGATACGTGTCGCGTGCGACGGCCGCGCCCGCGAGCAGGCGCCGCGACACGGGCCCGTCGACCTCCAGGTGCTCGCCGGCGCGCATCGCCGGCAACAGCGTGGCACACAGGAATGGCGAGCCGTCAACGTCATCGTGCGCGAACTCGGCGGGGACGGTGACCGTTACCCGGAACTCACCGTCGCGCCAGCGGACGCGGGCCGCGCGCTCGACACCGGCGGCCGTCTCTCCCAGCGTCAGGCGGTCGACGATCACGCGCGGGCGCTCACGCGTTCGCCGAGCCAGTCGGCGATGGCGTCCGCGATGCTGCTCTCTGAGGGGAAGCTGGCCTGAAGATCCCGCTCGACCGATCGGGCGCGAGCGCCGATCGCGCGCGCCTCGTCGAGATTGTCGAGCGCCCAGCCGAGCGCGTGGGCGAGTTCGTCGTGGTCCACCGGGTCCTTCACCTCGATGCACGTCTCGCCGTGGGCGAACGCGCCGTCCCCCGCGTGCGGCGCCACGACCTCGCTGGAGCAGACCAGGCAGGTGCCGCTCGTCGCGATCTCGATCGGCACCCGCGACGAGTGGAAGGAGATCGGGAAGCGGCGCTCCAGGCAGCAGGCGACGTCACAGGCCGCGAGCAGCTCCGGCACGCGCCAGGGGGGCAGGAACGGCAGCACGACCGAGCGCTCGCGCAGGTCGTCGTCGCTCCACACGCGATCGAGGAAGCGCGAAAGGTCGTGCGCGTGGCCGCCGACCGCCGCGAGCAGGTTGAAGCGCGCGCCGGCCGCGGCGAGCCTGCTCAGCACCGCCAGCAGGTCGAACGAGCCCTTGGCCTCTGCGACCTTCCCGTAGACGCCGACGGTCGGCACCCCCGGATCGAGCGAGACGACTTGGCCGGGCGGCTGCGGACCCGCCCCCGTATCGGCGAGCTGCCGGTAGCGCTCGAGCGCCGCCGGCCACCACTCGCGCACGTCGAGGGGTGGCGCCTCCTCCCAGAAGAACGCGGGCAGCCGCGATGCCCCGGGGAACACGAACTGGTCCGGCTCGGCCCCGAGGGCCGTGAGCCTCAGGATCACGCGCGGGTCGGTCTGGATCCGATCGCTCGAGGCGATCGCCCACCTGTAGGCGCCCGCGAGGTCCGGGTGCTCGGCCAGCCGCCCCACGTCGCTGCCGGCGTGGATCAGCATCACGGGCAGCCCCGTGATCCGCCCCGCCATCGCAGCCACCACGCCGTAGGGCTCGAGGTACCAGCCGACGAGCGCGTCGCTGCTCGCTTCCTCTGCCGCCGCGAGCGTGAGACCGAGCAGCTTCGAGAGGTAGGGGTTGGCCCACGGCACGTACGCGCCCTCGGGCAGCTCCTGCGTGGCGTGCACGCGCACGGCCCCCGGTGGCGCGGGCGCCGCGAGCCGCCGCTCGTCGGCGGGAAGCACGAGCTGCCGGAACCCGGGCTCGACCTCGCGCGCGTTGGTCACGACGTCGACGCGATGGCCCCGCGACGCGAGCAGCTGCGCGGCCACGTACGTCTGCCCGCTGATGCCACCCTGGATCGGGGGGTACTTGCCGACCAAGCAGACGCGCGGCGCGCCGTCCGGCTCGGTCACGCGCTCACGGAAGCGGCCAGAGCTCCTCGTCGAGCGCTCCGTAGCGCTCCTCCATGAGCACGCGCGTGCGCAGGTAGTCGACCACGTTCCCGAGCTCGACTGGAGCATCCGGTGGCGAGGGGTCGTGGTGCACGTACTCGCCGAAGGCGCGCTCGCAGAGCTCCGCGTACGCGCGCGTGTGCAGGATGAACGCGTGCCAGGCGGCGTCGACGCGCACCGACGGCACGAGCCGGCTGTCCTCGCCGCGCGCGCTCAGCTCGGCGCTCAGGGCGAGGAACCGCAGCGCCTCGTCCAGCAGGCGCTCCTCCGCGCCGTCCGGGACCTCCGGGCTCTTCGCGATCTGCGCAACGACCGAGTGCCTGACGCCCGCGTCGAGCGCCAGCTCGCCGCTAGCCCTCACGCGAGTCCTTCAGCGCGGCCACCTCGGCCTCGAGGCTCTTGACGCGCCGGTAGAGCGCCTGAATCGCCACCACCGCCACCCCGTTCGCGTCGAGCAGGTTGATCGTCCGGTCGCCGTCGCCGAGGCCGAAGGCCGCGTGGAAGTCCTGCGCCATCGGCCCCAGGTGACGCACGCTCGGGTCGTCGCCCTTGTAGTTCCACGTGCTGACCGGAAGCTCGGCGAGCTTCTCCAGCACCTCCGCGCCGTTGACGGGCTCTCGCTTGGGGTTCAAATCGGTGGGCGCCTCGCGTGGCACCCTGGGCGCTCAGTCCCAGGCGACCGGGACGATGTTCTCCTTCAGGTTCACGTCGCTGCCGACGCAGTTGCCGATCGGGCTGCGCGTGCGCAGGCGCGCCAGCAGCTGGTCGTCGCCCCAGTCGACGGACTGGAGCGCCTTGAGGTCCGCGCCGGAGAGGTCGAGGCCGGCGCGCCTCGCGGTCTCGCGCGGGGAGCGCTGGAAGTCGTCGCGCAGCGACGGTCCGTCAATCAGGCTCTGGACGAAGGCCTCGGCTTGCTGGGTCATGGATCGCTCCTCCCATTTTCAGTCCCAGGCGACCGGGACGATGTTGTCCTTCAGGTTCACGTCGCTGGTGACGCAGTTGCCGATCGGGCTGCGGGTGCGCAGGCGGGCCAGCAGCTGGTCGTCGCCCCAGTCGACGGACTGGAGCGCCTTGAGGTCCGCGCCGGAGAGGTCGAGGCCGGCGCG
>JAXDIC010000304.1:0-10883 GCA_034664185.1 Thermoleophilaceae bacterium | reverse complement strand
GCGGAACGCGGGGCCACCGACTCCGCCACGGCCGCGCCCGAGCGCCGGGGCGCGATCACGATCGGCCGTCCCGGCGAGCCCAGGAGGTCGGCTTCGCCCGCGCTCAGAGTGACGAGCGTCTGCGCGTGCGCGAGGCTGGGCGCCATCAGGGCGAACGCCTTGTCCTCGCGGTGCTTGCGCGTGCGCAGGGTGGCCACGGCGACCTCGAGGTCGGCCCGGCAGGCCAGGTGGTAGCCGCCGATTCCCTTCACCGCCACGATCGCGCCGCCCACCAGCGCCGCGGCCGCCGCCGCCACGGCGTCGCCCGCAGCCGGCGCGAGCCGCACGGCCGCGCCGCCGGCGTCGAGGAGCCTCACCGAGGGCCCGCAGCGCGGGCAGGCGTTGGGCTGCGCGTGGAACCTGCGGTCGCGGGCGTCCCGGTACTCGGCCAGGCAGGCGTCGCACATCTCGAAGCCCGCCATCGTGGTGAGCGGCCGGTCGTACGGGACGCCACGCACGATCGTGAAGCGGGGACCGCAGTTCGTGCAGTTCACGAACGGGTATCGGAAGCGACGGTCGCCGGGATCGAACAGCTCGCGCAGGCAGTCGTCGCAGGTGGCCGCGTCGGGCGAGACTGGCGCCGACGCCTGGCCATGACGCTCGCTTTCCACGATGCTGAACTCCCGCTCGGCCCGCGGCGCCACCGCCTCGCGGGACACGCGCTCCACCGTGGCCAGCGGCGGCGCCTCGGTTCGCAGTCGACCGAAGAACCGCTCGAGCGCGGGCGCGTCGCCCTCGACCTCGAGCACCACGCCGCGTTCGTCGTTTAGGACGTAGCCGCCCAGCCCGATCTCCTCGGCCAGGCGGAACACGAACGGGCGGAAGCCCACGCCCTGGACCGTGCCATCCACGCGCGCGCGCACGCGGGAGGGGGTAAGCGCGACGCTCACACCGCCTCCACCAGCTGGCGCAGCACGTGGTAGGCGCTGGCCTGCGCCTCCTGGATCCGCGGGATGTGCTGCGAGCGCGTGACTATCACGTGGTCGGCGAGGCTCTCCTCCGCCACGCGCCCGCCGTCGTATCCGACCATGGCCACGGTGCTCATCCCCCGCCGTCTGGCCTCGGCCAGCGCCTCGATCACGTTGGTCGAGTTGCCGCTGGTCGACAGCGCGAGCAGCGCGTCGCCATCGCGCCCGTAGGCGATCACCTGGCGCGCGAAGATCGCGTCAGTCCCGATGTCATTGGCGATCGCGGTGAGGATCGCGGGGTCCTCCGTCAGGTCGAGCGCCGCCCGGGGGGCCCAGCCGTGGGGAGGCGTCCGGAAGTCGGCCACAGCGTCCATGGCGTCGGTGGCCGACCCGCCGTTGCCCAGGGCCAGCAGCGTTCCCCCGGAGTCGAACACGCGGCGGAGCGTCCGCGCGGCCGCGGCAAGCTCGTCGCGCCCGTCGGTCAGCGTCTGCTCGCGCAGCGCGCCCACCTCCTCGGCCTTCATCGCCACCGACGCCCGCACGTCGGCGATGACCGACTCCAGGTCGTGCTCGCGCTCGCCCAGGAACGGGTAGAGGAAGCTGGACGCGCCGGTGTCGTGCACCGCCCGGGCCTCGCGCCCCTCCAGGAGGCCGCGGTGGTCGAAGAACACGTGGACCAGCTCCCACAGGACGTGGTACACGGTCTCGACCAGCTCCTGACGGACGAACGGGTCCGCGCTGGGCGGCTGGAGCTCCCACTCGGCCCCCACCGCCGCGAAGCCGACCGTCAGGCATCCGCGCTGCACCGCCAGCGCCACCGCGGCGGCGGTCTCCGGGTCGTCCCCGAACGCCATCACCGTGTCGCCGGCCTCGGCCAGCAGGTCCAGCTGGCGCGTGATCGGGCCGCCCTCGCGCGAGAGCCCGATGGCCGGCAGGGCGCGCTTGCCCACGATGACCGGGTGGACGAACTCGACCGCCACGTGACGCACGTCCGAGCGCTCCGCGGGCGAGTGCCCGATGGCCAGCAGGCGGCCGCCGCGCGCGAAGCGCTCGGCCATCCGGTGGCACAGCCGCGCGATGCGGTCGGCCTCCGCGGCGAAGAAGCGCGCGTTGGCCTCGCTGCGCTCGGCCAGCAGCAGCTCCTCGAGCTGCCGGCCCAGCGCCTCCACCGTCATACCGCGGCGCCTCGCCGGTCCGGCACGCGCAAGAGCCAGTCGCGGAACTCCTCGACGCCCTCGCCGGTCTTGGCGCTGACCAGCATCTTCTCGGCGCCGGGGTTGACCGCGTCGAGGTTGTAGAGGAACTTGTCGAGGTCGAAGTCGAGGTGCGGCAGCAGGTCGATCTTGTTGACCACCACCGCCTGGCAGGTGCGGAACATGAGCGGGTACTTGAGCGGCTTGTCCTCGCCCTCGGTCACCGACGAGACCATCGCGCGCGCGTCCTCACCCACGCGGAACTCGGCCGGACACACCAGGTTGCCCACGTTCTCGATCACCAGCAGGTCGATGTCGTCGAGCGGCAGCGACGGGATGGCCGAGCGCACCATGTTGGCGTCCAGGTGGCACTCGCCGCCGAACCCGGGATCGGTGTTGATCTGCACGACCGGGACGTGCAGCGTCGACAGCCGGTCCGCGTCCATGCTGCCCTGCACGTCGCCCTCGAGCACGCCGGGGCGCACGTCGCCCAGCTGGCCCACCACGCGTTCGAGCAGCGTGGTCTTGCCGGCCCCGGGCGCGCTCATCAGGTTGACCACGGTCACCGACCCGCGATCGAAGTCGGCGCGGTTGGCGCTGGCGATGGTGTTGTTGGCGTCGAGCGCGTCCTCGACGACCCTGACCTTGGTTCGGTGCATTCGGCCTCCTACATCGATCTGATCTTGGTGTACCGCCTGATCTCGGGCAGCGAGCCCACGAGGACGATCAGCGCCACGAGGACGATCAACGCCACGATCACTAGAAAGACCCAGCCCAGGACTTCCATGGTCTCCTCCCCCTTCGGGGGCTACATCCCCCTGATCTTGAGATATCGCTTGATTTCCGGGACGGACGCCGCGAACACCGCGACCACCGCTCCCACCACTGCCAGCATCACCACACGTCCACCCATCAGCTCTCCACCGTCCTCTCTTCGGGGTCCGCCGTGCGCAGGTCGTCCACCAGCGACTCGACCATCCGGACCGCGCCGTCCAGCGACGCGCGCACGGGCTCGCTGAGCTCCGCGACGATCTCCTCGTCGTCGGCGCTCATGCGCGTGGCCGGCTCGCAGCCCACGACGAACACGCGCGGAAGCGGGCCGCCCAGCGCGCGCGCCAGGGCCAGAACCTTGACCGGGTCCATCCCGTGCGCGTCGATCCCGAACTCGTCGTCGTCCAGCTCGGCCTCGATCACGTACAGCGTGCCCGGCGGCTGGCCGCGCGGGGTCGCGTCCACGAAGATCGCCACGTCGTAGTCCTGCAGGGCGTAGGCCAGGTCCATGCCGCGGATGCCGTAGTCCTCCACGTGCACGCCGGCTGGCAGCTGGCTCCTGGCCAGCCGGCCCGCCACCTCCACGCCGAAGCCGTCGTCGCCCAGGAAGACGTTGCCGATGCCGGCCACCAGGATGCGGGCGGGCGTGACACCCGACGCGACCGCGCCGCCGGCGTCGAGCGCGTCGAGCGGCTCCACCTCCTCCGGCGCGAAGAAGAAGCGGTGGCCTATCTGCCGCTCCACGCCAAGGTCGCGGCCCGGGTCGTCCTCCACCGTGACCGCGAGGTGCAGGGCTCCCTCCATGCTCTGCACGATCTCCTCGACCACCGCAGTGCGGTTGGCCAGCGCGATGTCGAACACGTCGCCGCCGGCACGCGGCTTGAGCCGCACACGGCTGTTGCGGCGCACCGCCACCCCGTCGACCGTCACCGCGTCGGGCGCCGGGCGCTCAAGCTCCTCCCAACGGCCCTTCACGAGCGCCGCACCAGGCCGAACTCGCGGATCGTGCCGTGCAGCCGCATCAGCTGCTCCTCGGTCAGCGACTCGGTGCGCTCGAGGATCTCGCGCGTGCGCGGATCCGACTCGCGCATCTCGCGCTTCTCCTCGTCGGTCAGCGTCAGGATGTTCAGCACCAGCATCTCGTCGATCTCGCCGCCGTCGAAGAAGTCGCCCGGGCTCTCCGGCGCGATCTGGGGGTAGTCCGACAGGATGATGGGCGAGCACAGAACGGTGCTCCGGTCGGGCTCCTCCCCCACCAGCACCGGCCAGCTGCCCACGTTCTGGCACGCCTCGGCCTGGGCGCGGAGGTCCTCCGGCGGGTCGGTGAGCGACACGAACCGGCCATCCGCCGAGCGCATCACGGCGTGGGTGGAGCAGAACGCCTGCCGCAGGGTCTGCTCGCGCGGGGCGCCGTTCCACGGCGTGGTGTTGCGGACGCGCACGCCCAGCCGGTACAAGCCCGGTGCCAGCGCCTCGGCGTCCGCCTCGATGGCTCCGCGCAGCTCCTGCCAGCTGCGCTCGACCGCGCCGCCCTCCAGCTCCTCCCGCTTGGCGCCGGCGGGGATGTCGATCTCGATCCGCCGCGGGGGCCGCTCCAGCAGGTCGCCCAGCAGCCACCGTCCCGACAGCTCGCGCTCGGTGGCCTCGTCCCATGACAGGTGGCGCTCGCCGCCCGCATCCAGCTCGTCCACCGGCTCGCCGTCGCGCAGGGCCTGGCGCTTGACCACGTGCAGGAAGCGCACGCTGACCTCCACGGTGGTGTCGTCCCCGCCCTCCACCAGGCACTGCGAGCGCATCTCCGCCGGGTCGTCGCCGCCGCGCTGTTCGCTGTAGGCCTCCGGATACACGCCACCGAACGTCCAGCGCTGCTGGTTCTTCATCGCCGACCTGCGGTAGGGCCACAGCATGTAGCCCTCGTAGAGGACGGCGTCCGCGATGCGCCTGACGGCGTCCATGCCTAGTGGCCCTTGCCCTCGCCGTCGCCCGCGCGGCCCAGCAGCTGGTCGATCGCGTCCTCCCAGGTGAGGGCGTTGCGCGACCGGTACGCCTGGAGGCGGTCGAAGCTCTCCTTGCGCATCCTGATCCAGGCCTGGTCGCCGAAGTAGCGCTCCATCGTGTCCCTCCAGACAGCCACCGGCAACCCGAACTCGGCCTCCCGGTCCCACGCGATCCGCGTGGTCTTCAGGAGGCCCGACTCGTCCGTGTAGAAGAGCGTGCCCGCGAACAGGAGCTCGAGCGGCACCTCGCCGCCCTCGAGCGCGTCCAGGTATCGCGAGGCCACGACGTCGAAGTCGTACGTGACGGGCACCTCGATGTCGAACAGCGTGCTGCCGCTGAACGGCGGCACGACCTGCGTGGCCCGCGTCCACGGCAGCGTCCGGAGCGTGGTGCCCCAGCGCTCGCGCTCTCCGAACAACTCGAACAGGCGCTCCTCCTCGGCCTCCACGTGGCGGCGGCGGCGGGCCGCGATCTGGATCTGGGTGTGCAGCAGCACCGACCGGATCGACTCGCCGCCGGGCACGTCGATGCGCACGCCGAAGCGCAGCGTGGGCACCGCCGCGTGCTCCAGCGGGCCGACCTCCTCGACGCTGAACGCCAGCTCCGGTATGGAGCCGGGCGGCGCCAGCGGGCCCGGAACGCCTGACGTCACTCCGCCGACCGCGCCTACGCCGGGGACAGGTTGGGCATGCTCGGGTCGATCGGCTCCCGCCCCTCGGGGTTGACGCCCGACGAGCGCCGCGCCGTGGAGGTGCCGTCCTGGTTGTGCCCGACCTGCTTCTCGTAGTTGCCCTTGGAGTTGCCCTGGTTGATGCCGGGGACGTGCACGGAAATGTCCGGAGGTGGGTTCTCCATCGCTAGCTCCTCTCCGCCGCCGCGGCGGCAGTGTTTTCGTTGCCTGTCGGCCGGGAGCGCCGGTCGAGGTCCTCGAAGAAGTCCGCGATCCCCTGCCATACCTCCTTGCCGCCCGTGAATCCGCGCCAGCGGGTGCGGATCAGCCCGACCAGCCGGTAGCACTCGTCGATCGGCACCAGGAAGTGCTGCCGGGCGCCGCGCGCGCGGTTGACCAGCAGCGCCTCGACGTCGGGCTGCATCTCCGCGAGCAGCGGGTTGGCCGCCTCGATCTGGCTCCAGGCGTCCAGGCCCAGCAGCGACTCGGTCGGCCCTGCCGGGCTCGGGTAGAAGGCCATCACGCGTCCCTCCCGCTCACTGTGGAAGAAGAACGCCATCTCCACCGGCACGCTCAGCTCCTCCCACGTCTGGTCGTCCAGCTCGAAGCCGTCCAGGCGCAGGCGCCGGTCGGGCACCTTGCGGTAGCGGCCCTCGCTGGCGGCGTCGCGGTCGAACAGGAGCGAGCACGGCTGGCACGCGCACATCAGCTCGCGGGTTCCCACCTCCAGCAGGTGGCGGTGCTCGGCCGGGATCGGCGCGCCGCAGAGGTCGCAGCGCTCGTCGGGCTCGGAGTCGGGCTCGGCGCTGGGCACGAACTCGCCCCGCGCGAGGCGCCGCAGCCGCGAGGTTCCGTTCGCGCTCAAGCCGCCGCCCCCACCGCCACCTTCACGCGCCCGTCGCCCTCGTGCAGCAGCGGCACCGGCTCCAGGTTGAGGGTCGGGTCCTCGGGCGAGCGGCCGGCGCGGCTCACGTCGTAGCGCTGGCCGCAGCCGCCGCACACCAGATGGCCGTCGGTCAGCGGCGCATCCGCCAGCGACCCGGCGCACGACGGGCACTCGGGCCGGTACGCGTACAGGCTCTTCTTCAGACGCATGAACAGCACCGGCTCCCCGGACACCTCCTTCAGGATCGACGCGCCGCCCTCCGGCATGTCGTCGACCGTGGTCCACGCGGAGCCGTTCTTCCTGCGCAGCGAATCGGAGACCTCGATCTGGAGGAGCGCCGGGCCGTCGTGGGGCCTGTGAGCCACCTCGACCACGCCCTCCGCCTCGATCTCCACGACGTCCGGGGCGACCTTGTGGATGGCCTCCTCGATCGCCAGCTTCATCGTGGACGCGGACGACGGGCAGCCGTCGCAGCTGCCCTCGAGCCGGAGGCGCACGATCCCGTCGTCGACGTCGACCAGCTCCACGTTGCCGCCGTGTGACTCCATGTACGGCCGCACCGACTCCAGCGCGCCGCGCACCCGGGCCTCGAGCGGCACGGGGTGCAGGTCGTGCAGGAACAGCAGGTGGGACACCAGCTCGTCGTCGGCCAGCGCCATCGCGATCGCCCCGTCGGAGTCGCGCGACGCCACCTCCTCGACCATCCGCTCGAGCCCCGCGCCGTACAGCTCGAGCACCGCCTGCACCACCTCGGTGGCCTTGTCGCGCGCGACCGGGTCGGCGAGGGTGTCCAGCTCCTCGAGGAGAGCCTCTACCCGCGCTACCCGGTCGCGTGCGCCGTCGTCGTCCACCGTCTCCTACTCGACCGGCTGCATGCCGAACATCGGCTGGTGCACCTGCTTGAGCGTCTTGCCCTTGCCCAGGTACATGTGCACCCCACACGGCAGGCACGGATCGAAGCTCCGCACCGCCCGCATGATGTCGATGCCGCGGAACTTGTCCTGGCCGTTCTCCTCGAAGATCGGCATGCCCATCACCGCGTCCTCGTACGGCCCCGGAGTGCCGTAGGAGTCCGTAGGGCTGCCGTTCCACGGGGTCGGCGGGTAGGGGTGGTAGTTGGCGATCTTGCCGTCGCGGATCACGAGGTGGTGCGACAGCACGCCGCGCACGGCCTCGTGGAAGCCGCAGCCGATGGCCTCGTCGGGCACGTCGAAGTCCTCGAAGACCTTCGTCTGGCCCGCCCGGACCTCGTCCAGCGCCAGGTTCACGAAGTGCAGCGCCATGCCCGCGGCATAGGCCACGAAGTAGATCCGCGCGCGATCGCGTTCGATCGCGTTGGACCACTGCGGGACCTTCCACGAGAGGTTGACCTCCGGCGTGTTGGGCGTCTTGGGCAGCTGGATCTCCACCGAATTGCCGGTGGCCTGCACGAACGGCGTGTCGACCTTGTTGGCCAGCGCCGTGGCCCACAGTCGCGCCAGGGCGCCGCCGCCGGTGTCCAGCGCCAGGTGGTCGCCCGTGCGCTTGTCGTACCAGCGCGGGCTCATCACCCAGCTGTAGTTGCCGCCCTCCAGGTCGCGCTTCTGCGGCTTGGGGATGGTGGTCTGGTTCCACGGGTGGCGCTTGTCGATCGGGTTGCCCAGCGGGTCCTTCTCGACGAACGTCTCCTCGCCCGTCCAGTCCTCGTAGTACGAGCTGCCCAGCAGGATGCGGATCCCGACGTTGATGTCCACCAGGTTGGTGGTCACCAGCTCACCGTCCACCACGACGCCCGGGGTGACGAACATCTCGTTGCCCCAGTCGTCCATGTTCTTGTACGTGTAGTCGACGTGCGCGGGGTTGTTGAACGCGCCCCAGCAGCCCAGCAGGATCCGCCTGCGGCCGACCTCCTCGTAGCCCGGCAGGGCCTCGTAGAAGAAGTCGAACACGTCGTCGTTCATCGGGACTGCCTTCTTGATGAAGTCGAGGCAGCGCAGCAGCCGGCTGAGGTAGTCGGTGAACAGCGTCGGCGTGGCCACCGTGCCCACGCCGCCCGGGTAGATCGTGGACGGGTGCACGTGGCGCCCCTCCATCAGGCAGATCATCTCGCGCCCGATCCGGCTCATGTGCAGCGCTTCCTTGTACGTCTCCCCCGTGAACGGGTTGTAGGAGCGCATGATGTCGCCGATCGTGCGGTAGCCGTGCTCGTTGGCGTGCGGCGCGGGCGTGCTCTCGGCCTTTGCCCACACGCTGGGGTTGGTCTCCCTCACCAGCTGCTCGCAGAAGTCCACGAACACCAGGTTGTCCTGGAAGATGATGTGGTCGAAGATGTACTCCGCCGCCTCGCCCAGGTTCACGATGTGCTCGCCCAGCGGCGGCGGCTTGACGCCGTACGCCATCTGCTGCGCGTAGCACGAGCACACGGCGTGGTTGTCGCCGCAGATGCCGCAGATGCGGCTGGTGATGAAGTGCGCGTCACGCGGGTCCTTGCCCTTCATGAACACGCTGTAGCCACGGAAGATCGAGCTGGTGCTCTTGCACGACACCACCTCGCGGTTCTCGAAGTCGATCTTCGTGTAGATGCCCAGGTTGCCGACGATCCTGGTGATCGGGTCCCAGGCCATGTCGACGATCTTGCCGGCCTCCGGCTGGATCCTTTCCTCTACCGCCATGTCTCTTCTCCCCTTGTTCCTAAGTCGTCAGGTCAGGTCCGCCGGTCAGTTGCCCCACCGCGGCTTGTAGCCGGTGGTCAGCTCGGGCCGGTTGTGGCGCCACTTGGTCTCCTTGTTCACGGTCCGGTTGGTGATGCCGCGCAGCTTGCGGATCACCGGCCCGTAGGTGCCGATCAGCGTCGCGCTGACGCCGCCGCCGGGTGGAGCGTCCATGAACGGCATGAACTTGTCGGGGAAGCCGGGCATCGTGCAGCCGATGCAGATGCCGCCCACGTTGGGACAGCCTCCGATCCCGGCCATCCAGCCGCGCTTGGGCACGTTGCAGTTCACGACCGGACCCCAGCAGCCGATCTTCACCTGGCACTTGGGCGAGTTGTAGTCCTTGGCGAAGTCGCCCTGCTCGTAGTAGCCCGCGCGGTCGCAGCCCTCGTGCACCGTCTTGCCGAAGATCCACTGCGGCCGCAGCTGGTCGTCAAGCGGGATCGTGGGGGCCAGCCCGGCGGCCTGGTACAGCAGCCAGGTCAGCGTCTCCATGAAGTTCTCCGGCTGCACCGGGCAGCCGGGGATGTTCACGATCGGCAGCCCGCCCGCCGAGCGGAAGTCCCAGCCCAGGTAGTCGGCCAGGCCCATGCACCCGGTGGGGTTGCCCGCCATTGCGTGGATGCCGCCGTAGGTGGCGCACGTCCCAACGGCCACCACGCCCCAGGCGCGGTGCGCCAGCTGATCGATCCACCAGTTCAAGGTCAGCGGCTCGCCCGTGGCCTCGTCGTTGCCGAACGAGGTCCAGTAGCCGTCGCCATTGATGTTCTCGTTGGGGATCGACCCCTCGATGACCAGCACGAACGGCGCGTCCAGCTCGTCGTTGGCGGCGTCGCGGAACGGCTTGAGGAACTCCTCGCCGCCGAGCGTCGGCGACAGGACCTTGTTGTGCAGGTTGACCTTCGGCAAGCCGGGGATCGCCCCCAGCAGCACGTCCTCGATGGCGGGCTGGCCCGCCGCGGTGATGGAGACCGTGTCCCCGTCGCAGCTCATGCCCTCCGAGATCCAGAGGATGTGGACCTCCTCGACGCCCTGGGCCTGTGGTGCTTCAGCCGCCATATGCCTGGCCTCCATTCGTAGTCAACGCCTCTTCGAGCTCCAGCGAGTCCACCACCAGCTCCTCGCCCCGAGTCACCTCTATGTCGAACCCTCCGCATCGCGGGCAGTGGAAGGGAAAGTCCGGCAGCTCCGTCTCCACATCGCACTCACGGCACCGACCCGCCGCGGGCACCGTCTCCATCATCAGCTCCGCGCCCTCCACGGCCGTGCCCCGCGCCACCAGCTCGAACGCGAACTCAAGCGCCGATGGCACCACCTGCCGCAGGTGCCCCACCTTCACGTCCACCCTGTACACGGGCCGCCCGGCGGCGTGGCGGTCGGCGATCCTCACGATCGACTCCGCGATCGACAGCTCGTGCATCAGCAGATCCTCGGAAGGGGGTCGCCCACCAGCTGGTCCATCACCCGCTTGCCGCCGAACGCCGTCTCGACCAGCACCATCCCGGGCGGCTCGGTCTTCACCTCGCCGATCTCCGTCGCCTGCTCGCAGCCGGGCAGGGCGCGCAGCGCGGCCAGCGCCGCGTCGGCCGCGTCGGGGGCCACGAACGCCACCAGCTTGCCCTCGTTGGCCACGTACATCGGATCGATTCCCAGGAGCTCGGCCGCGCCGGCCACCGCCGGCTGCACCGGCACGTCGCCCTCGCGCACCACGATGGCCACGCCGGACGC
>JAXDIC010000189.1:0-9014 GCA_034664185.1 Thermoleophilaceae bacterium | reverse complement strand
TGCGGCCACCGCCGCGGCGGTAGCCCGGCGCGGAAACGGAAACGAGGACTGGACCGCTGGTCGCACTGCATCGCAACCGAACTCTGTGACGGCCCGGAATCGTGCGCCGTCGGTGTCAGGCGACGCGCTTGCGCGTCGACAGCCTGGCTGACGAGCGGGTGCTGACGCCGGCCGCTACGCGGCGCGTGCGCGCGATGACCGCATCAGTCCGTAGCGCAGCAGGGAGCGCGGACCGCCGTCGATCAGCTGGTGCGCCGCGTGCGGGGCGATCCCCGCATCGACCGCGGCCCGGAGCGAAGCGCACAGCGATGGCGTGCGGACCCCGCCGTGGGCGTCGGATCCGACCACGCACGGGAATCGCTGCGCCAGCTCCAGCCCGGCGGTTCGCGCGGTCTCGCCGTGCAGGCCGATCAGCGAGCTGGCGTTCAGCTGGAGCACGCCTCCGGCGTGCACCTCCGTCGCCAGCGTCGCGCAGCCGTCCTCGAGCACGCCTGGGGCGCGCTCCGGATGCGCGAGCACGCAGGCGAAGCCGCGCGAACGCAGCTCGCTGGTGGCCGCGAGGAATTCCGCGTCGAGGCCGGTGAACGGCGTCTCCAGCAGCAGCCAGCGACCGCCGTCCGGGCCCTGCGCGATCGAGTCGAGCTCGGCCTGGTCGAGCCTGCCGACCATGTCGTGCCCCAGCTCGCCGCCCACGCGCACGTCGATCTGCAGGCCGTTGGCCTCCAGCATCGCGCGCACCTCGGCCACGCGGTCGGGCAGGTCGGAGACGTCGGTCATGAAGTCGCCCCTCACGTGCGGGGTCGCCACGATCGTGGCGGTCCCCTCGGTGCACGCGAGCTGCGCCAGCTCGAGGCTGTCGTCGAGCGACCATGGCCCGTCGTCGACCCCGGGCAGGAGGTGGAAGTGAAGGTCCGCGCGGCCCGTGCGGCGGGGCTTGCGGGGGAACGGAGCCGCTCGCAGTGCCGGCTCCAGCGTCTGGGCGTTCATCGGTGTACGCCCTCCTTTCGATCGTTCATGTCGATCGAATCTTCGGCAATTCCCCAGCAAACAGCGTGAATTTCCGGTTACCTTCGAGTGAAGGCGCCGTTCACATCGGCGCGCGCCGGGCGACCGGTCAGTCGCCCGTGAAGGGGTCGCGGCGATCGCTGTACGGCGACCAGCGGCGGGGGCGAGCGCCCTGTCGCATGCGATAGGTGGCGCACTCCGCGTGCGAGTAGCCACCCCTGGGCGCGCGGACGAAGTCGTGTCCATCCCGGACCGGGGCGCCGCACGACAGGCATGCGCCCAGCTCCCGGCCGCGGGGGTCGAGAGCTGTCACGAGACGGGTCACGAGTGGGGCCATGCGACAACCCTAGGGGCGCTTCCTGCGGCGCTCGTAAAGCGCGCGTGACGCCGGTGTGAAGACCGCGTGACGCCACCCCTCGATTCACATTTCCGGGATACAGTCCCAGTCGATGATTTGGCTGCTCCGCCACGGCGACGCCGAGGATGGCGCGCCCGACGCGGAACGCCCGTTGAGCGAGAAGGGCAAGCGCCAGGCGCGCGCCGTCGGCGCCGCGCTGGCCGAGCTGGGCGTGCGGGTGGACGCGTGCCTGACCAGCCCGAAGGTGCGTGCGGCGGATACCGCGCGGCTGGCATGCGAGGCGCTGGACGTGGAGCCGCAGCTGGAGCCCAAGCTGGCTGGCGGCCCGTTCGACGCGGAGGCGCTGGCCGCCGGGTTCGACGAGGTGATGCTGGTGGGGCACGACCCCGACTTCTCGACGGCCGTGCACGACATGACCGGCGCACAGGTGCGCCTGAAGAAGGGCGGCCTTGCCGGCGTGGAACGGGGCGAGCTGAAGGTGCTCCTGCGTCCGGTCGAGGTCGAAGCGATCGCTTCGTGACCGCGCCCGGGCCGTACGCCTGCATCGACATAGGCAGCAACACGACTCGGCTGCTGGTCGCCCAGCCCGACAGCGGGCGCCTGCGCGAGCTGATGACCCAGCGCGCCTACACGCGCCTCGGCCGCGCCATCCGCAAGGACGGGGAGGTGCCCGCCAAGAAGCTCGACGAGGAGGCCGCGATCGTCTCCACCCAGGTTCGCCACGCGCGCGAGCTGGGCGCGGCGACCATCACCATCGTGGCCACGGCCGCCATCCGCGAGGCGGCCAACCGCGATGCCCTGGTCAGCTCGATCGAGGCCGCCACCGGGCTGCGCCCGCGCGTCCTGACCGACGACGAGGAGGCGCGGCTGGCGTTCATGGGAGCGTCGTGGGCGCTGAACGCGCCGGCCGACAGCACCCTGGGCGTGGTCGACGTCGGCGGCGGCTCGACGGAGATCGCGATCGGCACGCCGGCCAGCGGCGCCTCGTGGTCGCATTCGTTCCGGATCGGCTCCGGGTTCCTGGCCGACGCCTACCTGCGATCGGACCCGCCCGCGGCCTCCGAGCTCGAGGCCGTTCGCCTGCACGCCACGGGAGCGTTCGAGGGTCTGGAGGCACCGCCGGTCGAGAGCCTGGTGGCCTGCGGCGGCAGCGCCACCGCGCTGCGTCGCGTGGCCGGGGCGGAGTTGTCGCACGATGCGCTGGAGCGCGCCATCCGTGTACTCGCGATGGCGCCCGCGGCCGAGGTCGCCGAGCGGTTCGAGCTGGACGCCGAGCGCGTTCGGCTACTGCCGGCCGGGGTGCTCATCCTGGACGCGATCACGGAACGCCTGGGACAGACGCTGAAGATCGTGAACGGCGGCTTGCGCGAGGGCTGCATCCTCGAGCTGGCCGCCGGTCGGGCGGCCGCGGGCTGATGGCCAAGGCGCGTGCCATCCCCGGCTTTGCGGACGCGACTTCGTTCAAGAACGCCGCCGGGCGCGCTGTCGCCGTTCGCACGGAGGAGGTGTTCGCGCACTCCGACGGGGTGCTGGACACCGCCGACATCGAGCGCGTGCACGACATGCGCGTGGCCACGCGACGCCTGCGGGCCGCCATGGAGATCTTCGCGGCCTGCTTCCCGAAGAAGGAGCACCACCAGCTCCTGCGCGAGGTGAAGACGCTGGCGGACGTCCTGGGAGAGCGGCGCGACCCGGACGTCCTGGTGGCCGCGCTGGACAAGCTTGCTGACGGCCTGACCGCCAACGAGCGTCCGGGCATCCGCCACCTGGTGGCTGAGCTGCGCGCGCAGCAGGCCGAGGCCAACGAGCGACTGGCCGCGGAGCTTCGGCGCGTCGCGTCCGAGGGCCTGTGCGACCGGCTGCTGGCCCTGGCCGCCTCGGCAACGGGGAAGGCCGCGTGAAGGCCCGCCGTGTCAAGGGCCTGCAGTCCGCGGGACGGCTGGACGAGAACCTCCGCCGCATCGTCGTGGTGCGCCTCGACGAGCTCTGCTCGTTCGCGGAGGCCTCGCAGGATCCGGGAGCCGTCGAGGAGCTGCACGACATGCGGATCGCCGCCAAGCGGCTGCGCTACGTGCTGGAGATGAGCGAGCCGGTGCTGGGCGAGCCGGCGCGCCGCGGGGCCAAGCAGGCGCGAGCGCTCCAGGACGTGCTTGGGGAGATCCACGATTGCGACGAGCTGCTGCCGCGAGTGCGCGCGCACGTCAAGCGGCTGCGCCGGGAGGACCGGGCGGCGGTGCGCGAGGCCGCCGGACCCCGGGCCGCCGACCTTGACCCCGAGGCGGCGCGGGCGGCTCCGCACCGCGGCCGATACGCGGGGCTGGAGGCGCTGACGGCCTACACGAGCGCGCGTCGCGAGGTGCTGCACGCGAGCTTCCGCAGGCTCTGGGGGCGGCTCGAGCGGCAGCGATTCGCGGACGAGCTGAGAGGTAACCTCGGGTAGGAGATGGAGCCGACCCAGGCCATAGACACCGGGGCGGAGCCCACCGAGCGGCACGCGCTGGCGCTCGACGATCCCTCGCTGTACGCCAACCGCGAGCTGTCGTGGCTCGACTTCAACGAGCGCGTCCTGGAGCTGGCCGAGGACGAGCACATCCCGCTGCTCGACCGCGCCATGTTCCTGGCCATCTACGCCTCCAACCTGGACGAGTTCTTCATGGTCAGGGTGGCCGGCCTGCACGACCAGGTCGACGCGAGGATCGAAGCTCCCGGCCCCGACGGCCTGGGCCCGCGCGAGACGCTCGACCGGATCGCCGCGCGCGTGGACGAGTTGGGCGTCCGCCAGTCGCGCCAGTGGGAGGAGCTCCTGCGGCCGGAGCTGGCCGAGCGCGGCATACGGGTGGTCTCCTGCGACGCCTGCGACCCCGAGGAGCGCGAGACCGTCCGCAGGATCTTCCACGAGCAGATATTCCCCGCGCTGACCCCGCTGGCGGTGGGCCACGGGCGGCCGTTCCCCTACATCTCCAACCTGTCGCTCAGCCTGGCCGTGTCCCTGCGCGACCCCATCGACGACATCGAGACCTTCGCGCGAGTGAAGGTTCCAAAGGAGGTGCTGCCGCGCTTCGTGCAGATCTCCGACGACACGTTCGTGCCGCTGGAGGAGGTGATCGCCCAGCACCTGGACGAGCTCTTCCCAGGCATGGAGATCCTGAGCCACGACATGTTCCGTGTCACGCGCGACGCCGACTTCACGGTGTCCGACGAGGCCGACGACCTGCTCCAGGCGGTGGAGCAGGAGCTGCGCCGCCGGCGCTTCGGGGAGGTGGTCCGGCTGGAGGTCAGCGCGTCGATGGAGCCCGAGCTGCGCGTGCGACTGGTGGACTGGCTCGAGCTGGAGGACGCCCAGGTGCACGCGGTCGACGGCATGCTGGACCAGACCGACCTCTGGCAGCTGCACGATCTCGAGGGGCGCGGCGACCTGCGCGAGCGGCCGTGGACTCCCGTCACGGCGCCGGCCTTCCAGGCGGACGAGGGCGACAAGGCGGACGTGTTCGCCGCCATGCGCGCCGGCGACCTGCTGGTACATCAGCCCTACGAGTCGTTCGCCGCCAGCGTCGAGCGCTTCATGCAGCAGGCCGTGGCCGACCCCGACGTGCTGGCCATCAAGCTCACCGTCTACCGCACCGACGACCAGTCGTCGCTCATCCCGTCGCTCGTCCGCGCGGCCGAGCGCGGCAAGCAGGTGGCGTGCATGATCGAGGTCAAGGCGCGCTTCGACGAGCGCCGCAACATCGTCTGGGCTCGCGCGCTGGAGGAGGCGGGCGCGCACGTGGTTCACGGCGTGCCCGGCCTGAAGACGCACGCCAAGGCTCTCCTGGTGGTGCGCCGCGAGGGCGACGGGGTGCGCAACTACGTGCACGTCGGCACGGGCAACTACAACGCCAAGACCGCGCGCCTGTACGAGGACTTCGGCCTGTTCACCGTCGACCCGGACATCACGGCCGACGTGGCCGACCTGTTCAACTCGCTGACCGGATACGGGCGGCCCAAGCAGTTCCGCAAGGCACTCGTGTCCCCGCTCCACCTGCGCGAGGGCATCCTGGCCGAGATCGAGCGCACGATCAAGGCGCACCAGGCCGGCCAGCAGGCGCGGATCGTGATGAAGATGAACTCGCTGGTGGACCGCCGCTGCATCGAGGCGCTGTATCGCGCGTCCCAGGCCGGCGTGAGGGTGGACCTGAATGTGCGCGGCATCTGCGGCCTGCGACCCGGCGTCGAGGGCGTCAGCGACAACATCCGTGTCGTGTCGGTGGTGGGCCGCTTCCTCGAGCACTCGCGGATCTACGGCTTCCAGCGCGACGGCGAGGCGCGCTACTACATCGGCTCGGCCGACCTGATGCCGCGCAACCTGGACTCGCGCGTCGAGCTGGTCGTTCCGGTGGAGTCGGAGGAGCTTCGCGCCGAGCTGGAGGACACGCTGGACCGCTGCTTCGCCGACGACACGTTCGCCTGGGAGCTGAGCGCGGACGGCACCTGGGACCGCCGCCGCCGCGGCGAGCGCAGCGTGCACGCGGAGTTCATGGAGCGCGCCGCGACGCAGGCCGCCGGCGCCCAGGACGGCTGAGCGCGGCCGGAAGCACGGAGGCCGCCGGAGCATCAGGCTCCAGCGGCCTCTAAGCCGGCACTGGCACGGCCTTCCTTGACCGTCGCCGCCTCGGCGCACCGGCGCGGCCCGGGATGCTGTGGGGAGGGAGCGCACCCCGGATGTCTCGGGGAGACCGTATGGGGAGCGGGATTGGCCGTGGTTACCAGGCCGTTAAGCGCTCCATGTGGACGAATGTCCCGTAGCGCCGCGAGCCGGAGCGCCCCGATACTGGCTCTCGCGTATGCAACCACCGATTCGAGAGCGATTGGGACTGGCTTCGGCCGGGCTCCCCGCGGCAGAGGTCCGCACCGACCGCACCGCCATGGCGCGGTCGCTGATGTACCTGTTCGCGGCGGGCGGGGCGGTGACCCTCGTGTCGCTGCTGCTGGCGCCCGCGACGGACGACGCCCGCATCGGGGTGACCGCCGGCTGCGCGTTCGGCATCGCGCTGCTCCTGCTCATCGGCTACGAGCGCATCCCGCTGTGGGGATTCCAGCTCTTCCTGGCGTGCGGCACGCTGCTGGTCGAGTGGGCGATCTACGCCAGCGGGGACACGACCAGCCCCTACGCGATGTTCTACTTCTGGATCGCGATCTACTCCTTCTACTTCCTGAGCAGGATCCGCGCCAGCCTGCAGATGGCCTTCGTGGGGCTGGCCTACTCGGCCATGCTGCTGTTCAACGGCGACATCAGCGCCACGCCGGTCATCCACTGGGCGTTCGTCACCTGCACGCTGGTCGTGGCCGGAGCCTTCATCGGTGTCCAGCGCGGCCACGTGGAGCGGCTGATCGCTCGGCTCTCCGACGCCGCCCGCACGGACAGCCTCACCAGCCTGCTCAACCGGCGCGGGTTCGAGGAGCTCTTCGAGACCGAGCTCGAGCGCGCCCGCCGAAGCGGCCGGCCGCTGTCGGTCATCGTCGGCGACCTTGACGCGTTCAAGGCCGTCAACGACCGCTTCGGCCACGCGGCCGGCGATCACGCGCTCGAGAAGCTCAGCGGCATCCTCCAGAGCGTCAAGCGCAGGATCGACACCGCCGCGCGTATCGGCGGCGAGGAGTTCGCCGTGATCGCGCCGGACTCAGACCACCACGCCGCCTACATCCTGGCCGAGCGCATGCGGCGCGAGGTGCGCGAGACCTTCGCCCACGAGCCCTACGCGCTCACGATCAGCCTTGGCGTGGCCACGTTCCCACGCCACGGCGCCACCGCCGAGGCGCTGATCGGAGGAGCGGACGAGGCGCTGTACGCCGCCAAGAAGCTCGGCCGCGATCGCACCGTCGTCTACAACCCGGAGATGGCCGAGACGCTGCTGGCCGCCACCGGCCAGTCCACGCCGCGGTCGGAGCGGCACAGCTCGACCGTCCTGGCGCTGGCCGAGGTCATCGACATCCGGGACTCCGGCACGGCCGCCCACTCGGAGACGGTCGGCCGCCTGGCCGGCGCGATCGCGCGCGAGCTGGGCCTGTCCGCCGACGTCGTGGAGCGCGTGCGCTTCGGCGGCATCGTGCACGACGTGGGCAAGATCGGCATCTCCGACTCGGTGCTTCGCAAGCCCGGCTGGCTGACCGACGAGGACTGGGAGGAGATGCGCCGCCACCCCGAGATCGGGGCTCGGATCCTGCGCGGCGCCAACCTCGAGCAGATCGGCGACTGGGTGCTGTCCCACCACGAGCGTCCGGATGGGCAGGGCTACCCGAAGGGCCTGACCGGCTCCTCGATCCCGCTCGAGGCGCGCATCCTGGCGGTGGCTGACGCCTACGAGGCGATGACCAGCGACCGCGTCTACCGCCCGGCCATGACGCCACTGGCGGCCCGCGAGGAGCTACGCCGCTGCGCTGGAACGCAGTTCGACCCGCAGGTGGTGGAGGCGTTCCTCACGCTGCTGGAGCGGGATGCTGCGACGCGCGAGCTGTCGATAGCGGGCTGAACGCGAGCGACGGGACTCGAACCCGCGACCTCCGGCGTGACAGGCCGGCGCTCTAACCAGCTGAGCTACGCCCGCGAACGGGTGAAGCCTAGCGGCGAGTCAGCCTCTCGCCGGCGCGCCGCCCAGGCGCCGCGCCAATAGGATCACGCCGTGGCCCCGCAGCCTGACCTGACCGGTAAGACGGCTCTTCTGACGGGCGCCACCGGCGGCATCGGCAACGCGATTGCCAGGGCGCTCCACCGAAGCGGCGCGACGGTGCTCCTGAGCGGCCGGCGCGCCGAGCTGCTGGAGTCGCTGGCGACCGAGCTGGGCGAGCGTGCCCGGGTGCTTCCGGCGGACCTGGCCGTTCTCGAGGACGTGCGGCCCCTGGTGGAGCGGGCAGGCGACGTCGACGTGCTGGTGGCCAACGCGGCGCTGCCGGCCAGCGGCAGGCTGGGCGAGTTCAGCCCCGAGGAGGTCGACCGCGCGCTGTTCGTGAACCTGCGCGCTCCGATCCAGCTGACGCATGCGCTGCTCCCGCGGATGCTCGAGCGCGGATCGGGTCACTTCGTCTACATCTCGTCGATCGCCGGGAAGGTGGCCAGCGGGGGCGGGTCGCTCTACTCGGCCACCAAGTTCGGGCTGCGCGGCTTCGCGTTCGCGCTGCACGAGGAGCTGCGCGGCACCGGGGTCGGCACCACCACGGTCTTCCCCGGCTTCATCCGCGACGCCGGGATGTTCGCGGAGACCGAGCTGGAGCTGCCGCGCGGCGTCGGCACCCGCTCGCCGGACGAGGTGGCGGCCGGGGTGCTCCAGGGGATCGCGACCAACAGGCCCGAGATCGACGTCGCGCACTTCTCCCAGCGGCTCGGCGGCTGGCTGTCGGGGCCCGCGCCGCGGCTGGTGGCCGCACTCACGCGGCGCGGCGGCGGCGAGCGGTTCGCCGACGACCTGGCCGAGGGCCAGCGCGGCAAGCGCTGACGGCCGCGCCGACTAGTCCGCGACGCCCAGGGCCTCGCGCACGATGCGCGCCTGCTCGGCGCGGTGCGCGGCGGCGTAGCCCTCGCCGGGGCTGGCTCGGAGCTGGCGGCCGATGTACTCGTAGCCCACGCCCTCGGGCATGATCCACGCCAGCCGGTACTCCATGACGTTGCGCGCGCCCA
>JAXDIC010000295.1:0-3777 GCA_034664185.1 Thermoleophilaceae bacterium | reverse complement strand
CGGCAGCCCTCCACCAGGTCGCTCTCGCCGGTGAAGCCCAGCACCTGCTCGTCGTTGGGCAGCAGGTAGTCGAGGTGCGGCAGCGCCGGCGCTATCCACTCCATCAGGCCCTGATCGCCCGGAGCGAGGATGTCGGATGAGGTGACCACCCCGCTCTCGCGAGCTCGCGACAGGATCTGGCCCGCCGCCTCGCCGCCCATGAACTCCGGCCCGCCCAGATGCAGGTGCGACGCCACGGCGATGTCGTCCCAGGGCGCGTCGTCGGGCCCGTAGGTGCCGTTGGCCCCCACGACGTGGAACGCGGGCCGCTCGCCGGTCGGGCGGATGGGCAGGACGCTGGCCGAGGTCTGCACGTCCGTGCGGCGCACGAGCAGAGAGGTGTCCACGCCGTCGCGCTTCAGGAGCGCCAGCAGCATGTCGCCCACGGCGTCGGTGCCGATCGCCCCGGCGCTTCGCACCTTGGCGCCGAGCTTGGCCAGGACGAGCGCGGTGCCGCCGGCCGAGCCGGCGGGGGTTATCCGGATCTGCTCGACCAGCTGTCCGCCCTGGCCCTCCGGGATCTGCTCGACCGGGCGCACGAGCACGTCCAGCACGTGCACCCCCATCGCGATCGCGTTCATGTCGTCGCTCATTCGCCCTCCGCGGGTCTCGTGGTGCCGTAGTTGCGTTCCATTGCCGCCGTGACGACCGCCTGGCGCTGCTCGTCGTCCAGGATGCGCGGAGCCCCGAGCGCCGCCGCACGCCAGTACACGGTGCACGCCCACTCGAGCAGCTGCGAGGCGTCGAACGCCTTGTCGAGATCGGGGCCGTGGGCGATCGCGCCGTGGTTTGCCATCAGGGCGGCCGTCCGCCCGTCCAGCGCGTCCAGGACCACCTCGGCCAGCTCGGGCGTGCCGAACGTGCGGTACGGGGCCACCCGCACGGCGCCGCCGAGGAGAAGCATCTGGTAGTGCACGCAGGGGACCTCGTCGAGCACGCACGACAGCGCGGTGGCCATCGGGGCGTGCGTGTGCACCACGGCGCCGGCGTCGTAGCGGCGGTACACGCCCAGGTGCAGGGCCAGCTCCGAGGTCGGGGCCAACTCGCCGTCCAGGACCTCGCCGTCGAGATCGATCACGGTCACCTGCTCCGCAGTCGCGTCCGCCAGCACGGCACCGGTTGCGGTGATCGCAACCCGGTCGCCGAGGCGCGCGCTGACGTTGCCGCCCGTGCCGATGACCAGGCCGTCGTCGGCGAGGCGGCGGGACACCGCCGCCACGTGCTCGCGTTCGCGCTCGAGGGCCATGGGCGCCCGGCAGCATAGATCGACGCGAGCGCGGCGGTCCGGCGGGCCCGGCGGTTACCCTGGGGGCGGCGATTGAGGTGACCGGCTTCCCAGTCCACGACGGGTACCTCGGCCCCGACTCGGTGGCCTGGAAGGTGATCGGCCACCCCGTCGCGCTGGTGGGCGGCCTGCGCTCCCTCATCGTGCAGTCGCTGCATCCGCTGGCCATGGCAGGAGTCGCCCAGCACAGCGACTACCAGCACCGCCCGGTCGACCGGCTGCGACGCACCGCGTACTACGTCACGGCCACCACCTTCGGCGACCGCGCCACCGCCGACGCCGCGGCGCTCCGCGTGCGTGCCGTGCACCGCAAGGTGCGCGGCGTGGACCCCGTGACGGGCCACGAGTACAGCGCCGACGATCCCGACACCCAGCTCTGGGTGCACTGCGTGGAGTGGCACTCGTTCCTGGCCGCGTACCGCGCGTACGGCGGGCGGCTGACTCCGGAGGAGGAGGACCGCTACCACGCGGAGGGCGCCATCGTCGCTCCGCTCGTGGGCCTGCCGCCTGAGACGGTGCCCCGCACCGTGGCCGAGATGCGCGGCTACTTCGCGTCGGTCCGGCCGCAGCTCCGCATCTCGGACTCCGCTCGCATGGCGATCCACTTCGTGCTCCGCCCGCCGCTCACGCGCGACCTCCTGCCGTTCCAGGTTCCCGTCCGGCTGGTGGCGCGCGCGGCGCTGGCCACCGTCCCGCGCGACCTCCGCCGCCTTGCCGGCATCGATCAGCCGCGGGTGCTGGACACCGCCACCGTGGTGGCCGTCCGCCCCGCGGCGGCGCTGCTCACGCTCCCGCTCCTGCGTGAGGCGCCATCCCTGGTGCTGGGCCGGAAGAACAGGGCCGTCGCGCTCGCGGCGCGCGACCAGGCACGCCGCGCCGCGGCGTAGGCCGCCCGCCTACGCGGTGGGCGTCTCCGCCGCGTCCTTGGCCGAGCGCAGGTGGTGCTCGGCCTCCGCCACGGCGCTGTCCGACAGCGCGCCCGACAGCGCCCGCAGGTAGGCCCGTCCCGACGCCTCGAGGATGTCGGTGGACACGCCCTGCCCGGACGCCAGCACACCGTTGAGCTCGAGCAGGACGGTGGTCTCGCCCAGCGCATCGCGGCCGCCGGTGACCGCGCTGACGTGGTACTCCTTCAACCGCGCCTCGTGCCCGGTGGCGGCGTTGATCGCGCTGAAGAACGCGTCGACCGGACCGTCGCCGGTGAAGCTGCCCTCCGCGACCTCCCCCCCGGGCATCTTGATGACCACCGACGCGATCGGGCCGCGGCTGGACGAGGCCTCCACGTGGAACGACTCGAGCCCGAACGACTCCGGCGACTGGCGCATCTCGTCCGAGACGATCGCCTCGAGGTCGAGGGCGGTGATCGCCTTCTTGCGGTCGGCCAGCTCCTTGAAACGGCGGAAGGCCGTGTTGAGCGCTGGACCCTGGACCTCGAAGCCCAGCTCCTCCAGGGCCTTGCGCAGCGCGTGGCGCCCGGAGTGCTTGCCCAGCACGATCGAGTTGGTCTCCAGGCCGATCGTGGTGGCGTCCATGATCTCGTAGGTCGTGCGCTCCTTCAGCACCCCGTCCTGGTGGATCCCGGCCTCGTGCGCGAACGCGTTACGGCCGACGATGGCCTTGTTGGGCTGGACGTTGTAGCCCGTCAGGCGCGACACCAGGCGGCTGGTGCGCGCGATCTCGCGCGTGTTGGCCCCCGTCCACAGGCCCACGCTGGACTGCCGCGTGTGCAGCAGCATCACGATCTCCTCGAGCGAGGCGTTGCCGGCCCGCTCGCCGATGCCGTTGACGGCGCACTCCACCTGCCGGCAGCCAGCCTGGAGGCCGGCGAGCGAGTTGGCCACGGCCAGCCCCAGGTCGTCGTGGCAGTGCACGGAGACCACCACCTTGCGGAGGTCGGGCACCAGCGAGTACAGCTCCTCGAACATCGCCGCGTACTCCTGCGGCATCGTGTAGCCGACGGTGTCGGGGACGTTGATCGTGGTGGCGCCCTCGTCGAGCGCGATCTGGATCACCTCGGCCATGAACTGGACGTCCGTGCGCGAGCCGTCCTCCGGCGAGAACTCCACGTCGTCGGTGAACTGCTTGGCGTGCGCCACGGCAGCGCGCGCCTGGCCCTTCACGTCGTCGCGCGTGGTCTGGAGCTTGCGCTCGATGTGGATGTCGCTGGTGGCGATGAAGGTGTGGATGCGCGGGCGCTCGGAGTCCTTGATCGCGTTCCAGGCGGCGTCGATGTCCTGGACGCCGGTGCGGGCCAGCCCGCAGATCACCGGGCCCTCCACGCCGCGCGCGATGGCCTGCACGGCCTCGAAGTCCCCGGGCGAGGTGATCGGGAAGCCCGCCTCGATCACGTCCACCCCAAGACGGTTGAGCTGCTGGGCGATCTCCAGCTTCTCGTGCTTGTTCAGCGAGATGCCCGGCGACTGCTCGCCGTCGCGCAGCGTGGTGTCGAAGAT
>JAXDIC010000294.1:0-5719 GCA_034664185.1 Thermoleophilaceae bacterium | reverse complement strand
GCTCGAAGCCCTGCTCCCCCACTAGCTCCAGCGCCCACCGCACCAGCGCCAGCTCGAGCATGACGACCGGGCCGCGCAGGTAGGCGAAGCGCGAGCCGGACAGCCGCGCACCGGCGTCCATGTCCACCATCCCGTCGAGCAGCTCGAGGTGGTCGCGCCCGCTCCGACCGGCCTCCCCCACCTCGCGCAGCACCTCGTCCTCGGCCGGTGCCGACTCGGCCGGGAGGTTCGGCAGGCCGGCGCGCAGCGCATCGAGCCGCTCGTCCACGCTGGCCACCTCCGCCTGCATCTCCTTCACGCGCCCGGCCACGCCGCGCATCTGGTCGATCGCCTCCGATGCGTCGCCGCCGGAGCGCTTGGCCTCCGCGATGGCCTGGTTCGCGCGGTTCTGCTCGGCGCGGAGTCCCTCGAGCTCCGGCAGCAGCTGGCGCCTGCGCGCGTCCAGCTCCAGCAGCTCGTCGATCGGCGCGTCGGCCTTGCGGCGCTCGAGTGCCGCGCGCACGCCCTCCGGATCGTCCCGGACGAGCTTCAGGTCGAGCACGCGGCCCTGCCCTTCGCTACTGGCCCCCCTGAGTGGTCTTCTGCGTGCTCTGGTTGGCCGGCGGTGCCTTCTTGCCGGCGTAGCGCTCCACGAACAGCGCCACGTCCTGGGCGTCGGTGCCCACCACCACGTTGGCCGGCATGATCGCGCCGGAGAACCCGCCGTTTCGGATGGCGAACAGCACGTCGTCGCGGTTCTCCTTGCGGATGTTGAAGTTGGGGCCGTTGGTGCGCTCCCCGGCGGACGCCTGCCCCTCCGGCTTGGAGCCGCGGGCGTTGGCGGCGGCCAGCGTGTGACAGCCGGAGCAGCGCTCGTTGAACAGGACCGCCCCATGGTGGAGGGCGGTCTGCTGCTTGGGCACGTCGATCTTCCCGCCGCAGCCCGCGACGGCCACCGCGATCGCGGCGCTCAGGCAGGCGAGGAGGAGCCGGGCGGGCGACACGGCGGGGCATATTAACCGCCGACCCCCCGCGCACCGGCCGCGCGGTGGGATGATCAGCCGACCAGGCACTGCCCGCCACGAAGGAGGAGAGATGTCCGAAGACAACGCCACGCTCCTGCGCGAGACCTACGAGGCGTTCGGGCGCGGGGACATCCCCGCGGTCCTGAGCAAGTTCTCCGAGGACATCCACTGGAACGTGCCCGAGGTCCTGCCGCACGGCATGCACGTGCACGGGCGGGAGCCGGTCGGAGGCTTCTTCGAACAGCTTGGCGCGATGTGGAAGGACTTCGAGCTGGACTTGGACGACTACGTCGCCTCGGGCGACCGCGTGTGCGTGATCGGCAAGGCCAGCGGCAGCCTCGACGGGAGCGCCATGAGCTACGGCTTCGTGCACGCGTGGGTGGTGCGCGACGGGGTGCTGGTGGCCTTCGACGAGTTCGTCGACCCCGATGCAACGATGCTCGCGGCGTACAGCCCGGGCGGATAACTGAAGGAAACGCCACCGGGGCCGCGAATCCCGAGTGGCTCCGGCGCTGGGCTGGGCGGTCTGTCCGCAGCATTGACGCTTCCCGGCGACCGTCCTCATCGGCGGCGATCAGTCCCGGCGTCGGAGCGCCCCTCTTCCTCAGGCGCCCGTCGACAGGGCGCGAAGCCCCAGCGTGACGACCAGGATCGTCCCGATCGTCATCACGCCTATCTCGCGCACCACGATCCGCCTGGCCAAGAGCACCTGCTCGCGCCGCTCCAGTGCGTGCGGATCGGGCACGTGCGCCAGCTCGGCCCCGGCGGCGGTCAGGCGCGCGCCCTCGCTGACGAGCGATATGACGAGCGGCGCCAGGCCGTAGACGTAGTGCAGAGGGTCGCCGGCGTGCTTGCCCTGGGCCAGCAGCACCGTGCCGACGATGGCCTCCGCCACGACCAGCGCCTGGGCGACCCGCAGCACGTACCAGAAGCTGGTCGAGGGGACCTTGCGCGCCCAGGCGACCCCGCCCCAGGCGGAGGCCAGCCCGTTGGCGGCCAGCACCGCGATCCCGAGAACCACATGAACGTCGCTCAACAAGCGCCCTTTCGCACTATGTAGCAAGTTGTCACAAGCGGGTATATAAAGCGCCCTGCCCGTGCTGAAGAGCTACCTCCCAGCCCTCGTCTTCATCGCTCTCGGGACCGGAGTGGGCGGGCTGTTCACCTACCTCAACACGGTGCTGGGCCCGCGCCGCCCGAACAAGGTCAAGGCGCAACCGTACGAGTGCGGGCTGCCGTCGGAGGTCACCTCGACCTTCCGCTTCGGGATCAGCTTCTACCTGATCGCGATGCTGTTCATCCTGTTCGACATCGAGGTCGTGTTCCTCTACCCGGTCGCCGTGGGGCTGCGGGCGTTCGGGACGTTCGCGCTGGTCGAGACGATCGTCTTCATCGTGCTGCTGTTCGTGGCGTTCGTGTTCGTCTGGCGCAGGGGCGCGCTGGAATGGAAGTGATTCGGCAGAAGGTCGGCGGGAACACCGACGACCTGCGCGTCAAGCAGCTGCGCGCGCGTCAGATGCTGCGCGGCGAGCTGGACGGCGAGGACCTGGACGCGTACATGCAGGAGCGCCTCGGCCTGACCACGCTCGAGAAGGCGCAGAACTGGGCCCGTGCCAACGCCCCGTGGCCGCTCACGTTCGGCCTTGCCTGCTGCGCGATCGAGATGATCAGCGTGGTGGGCTCGCCGCGCATGGACGCCGCTCGCTTCGGTGCGGAGGTGTTCCGGGCATCGCCGCGCCAGGCCGACATGATCATCCTGTCGGGCCGCGTGTCCGTGAAGATGGCGCCGGTCATCCGCCGCATCTACGACCAGATGCTGGAGCCCAAGTGGGTGATCTCGATGGGCGCATGCGCGTCCAGCGCCGGGATGTTCAACAACTACGCGCTGGTCGCCGGCGCCGACAAGTTCCTGCCGGTGGACGTGTACGTGCCCGGCTGCCCGCCCCGGCCCGAGGCGCTGATGTACGGGATCATCAAGCTTCAGAACAAGATCAAGGGACAGCCGGACCTCGGCTGGCGGGAGCGCTACCAGGCGCGGGGTACCGAGGAAATTGCCTGACGCCACCGGCCTGGAGCTGATCGCGGCCGCGGTTCGCGAGCGCCTGGGCGACGACACGGTGGTGGGCACCCTGTTCCACCACGAGCAGGCGACACTCGAGGTCGCGCCCGCGTCCGTGCGCGACGTGGTCGCCTTCCTGAGCGAGGACACGAAGGAGCCGTTCCCGCTCCTGATGAGCCTGCACGGCTGCGACTACCACCCCGAGGAGCCGCGCTTCGGCGTGCATTACCAGCTGCTCAGCATGGAGCGCACCGACCGCCTGGGCGTGAAGACGCGCGTGAGCTCGGACGAGCCGCGGGTGCCGTCCGTGGTCGACCTGTTCGGCGGGGCGAACTTCCAGGAGCGCGAGGTGTACGACATGTTCGGCGTGGCGTTCGACGGCCACCCCGACCTGCGTCGCATCCTGATGCCCGAGGACTACGAGGGCCATCCCCAGCGGCGCGACTTCCCGATCGGGGGCGAGGCGGTCCTGTTCACCTACAACGAGCACCAGGTGCCGCGCTGGTATGAGTGACCCGCTGGACGTCCCCTACCGCGAGCGCGAGCGGTCGGTCACGCTCGAGCGGCTGACGGGCGCCGACGCCCCGGTCTACGGCACGCAGATCGAGCCCGAGACCGAGCTGTTCACGATCAACATGGGCCCGCACCACCCCGCCACCCACGGGGTGCTGCGGCTGCTGCTCACGCTCGAGGGCGAGATCGTGCGCTCGCTGACGCCGCTGATCGGCTACGTCCACACCGGCATCGAGAAGAGCTGCGAGGACCAGGCCTACTGGAAGGTCATCCCGTTCGTGGAGCGGATGGACTACCTCTCCTACTACTTCAACGCGCAGGCGTTCTGCATGTCGGTCGAGCGCCTCTTGGAGGAGGAGGTGCCGGCGCGCGCCGAGTACCTGCGCGTGATCCACCTCGAGCTGAACCGGATCGCCAGCCACCTGTTCTGGCTGGGCACCTCGGCGCTGGACCTGGGCGCCATCTCGATCCTGTGGCACGCGCTGCGCGACCGGGAGCGGATCCTCGACCTGTTCGAGATGTCCAGCGGGCAGCGCCTGCACACGCGCTACTTCCAGGTGGGCGGCGTGCTGGAGGACATCCCGCCGGGCTTCGAGGGCAAGGTGCGCCAGTTCCTGGCGGACATGCCGGCGCGGATCGATCAGTACGAGGCGATCCTCGACCGCAACGAGATCCTGCTCCAGCGGCTGAAGCACGTCGGGGCCGTGCCGCTGGAGACGCTGCTCGACCTGGGCGTGACCGGCCCGCTCCTGCGCGCCGCGGGGCATCCGTGGGACCTGCGCAAGGCCATGCCGTACTCGTGCTACGACCAGTTCGACTTCAAGATCCCGGTCGGGACGACGGGCGACAACTACGACCGCTATCGCGTGCGGATGGCCGAGATGCGCGAGTCGCTCAAGATCGTCGAGCAGGCGCTGGACGGCCTGCCCGAGGGCCGCTTCATCACCGACAACCGAAAGATCGCCCTGCCCCCGCGGCACGAGCTGGCGACCAGCATGGAGGCGCTGATCCACCACTTCAAGCTGGTGACGGAGGGCTTCCGCGTGCCGCCGGGCGAGGCCTACGTGCCGATCGAGTCGCCGCGCGGCGAGCTGGGCTGCTTCGTGCTGGCCGACGGGTCGGCCAAGCCTGCCCGTGTGCACATGCGCGACCCCTCGTTCGTCAACCTCCAGGCGCTCCGGCACATGGGCGAGGGCGTGCTGATCGCCGACCTGATCGCCTCGATCGCCATGCTCGATCCGATCCTCGGGGGGATCGACCGGTGAACGACGAGCGGCGCGACGGCAACGGCGTGCCGGAGGGCTGGGACCGCGCGGCCGATCCCGAGAGGGCGCCCGCCACGATCCCCGACCCGGCCGAGACGCCGGTGCCCGACGATCTGCGCGAGGAGATCGAGCGGCTGATGAGCCTCTACCCGGACCGCCGCTCCGCGGCCATCCCGGCACTGCACGCGGCCCAGGCGGTGCACGGCTGGTGCTCGCCCGAGGCGCTCCGTCAGGTGGCCGCGACGATGCAGGTCACGCCCGCCTACCTGTCCTCGGTGGCCAGCTTCTACGACATGCTCAACGAGAAGCCGGTGGGGCGCCACCACGTGTACGTGTGCACCAGCGTGGCGTGCCACATGGTGAACGCCAGGCGCATCTACGAGGCCATCGCCGACGAGGCCGCGGACGCCGAGCTGGCCGACACCGAGGTGCGCCAGTTCGAGTGCCTGGGCGCGTGCGACATGGCGCCGATGGCGTCGATCGACGGACGCTACGTGGGTCCGCTCGAGGAGAGCGACGCGCCCGAGATCGTGGCCGCGATCCGCGACGGCCGCGAGCCGCTGCCCGGCCGCGGCCTGGGGGATCCCGACTACCGGCTGCCGTGGGGAGGCCGTGCCTAGCGCCATGGACGAGCTCCGCCTGATGAAGAACATCAACGAGCCGGGGCTGGCGACGGCGGAGGTGTACGAGCGCCTGGGCGGCTACCGCGCGCTTCGCAAGGCGCTGACCGAGATGGATCAGGACGAGCTCCTGCACGAGCTGGAGGGGTCGGGCCTGCGCGGCCGCGGCGGCGCCGGCTTCTCGATGGGCAAGAAGGCCAGCTTCCTGCCCAAGGGCGCGATGGACAAGTACCTGTGCTGCAACGCCGACGAGTCCGA
>JAXDIC010000290.1:0-8287 GCA_034664185.1 Thermoleophilaceae bacterium | reverse complement strand
CCTTGCCGCCGTTCCCGTAGTGACCGGTCGGCCCCACGCCGTCGTTCAGTCCCGTTCCGATCTTGCCGTCGCCGTCCAGGTCGCGCCCGCGGCCGTAGCTCAGGAAGGTCGTCGGCACCCCGTTGCTAGTCACGGTCGTGGTGCTTCGCGGGCCGTAGCCGTGGCCT
Organism: Thermoleophilaceae bacterium; assembly: GCA_034664185.1. Taxonomy (GTDB): domain Bacteria; phylum Actinomycetota; class Thermoleophilia; order Solirubrobacterales; family Thermoleophilaceae; genus AC-37. The sequence continues at coordinate 8,120 of JAXDIC010000290.1, read as the reverse complement.
GAGGGATCCGTCGCGAAGGTCACGATTCCGCGAGCCGCGTTGTAGTCGGCCGTGACGAAGATGTCGTACTTGCTCCGCGTGAACCCCGGCCCGTAGACGGCCGCCGGCCAGGGCGGCGGGAACAGCGCCGGGTTGGGCGTGACGGCGATGACGCCGAGGCGGTCGACCCCCAGCGGACGCGGCGTGCGAAGCGTGGGGACGGGCGGAATCTCGCCATCGGTCAGCCCCTTCCCGGTCCCGTAGCGCTGGTCCTGGTGGGCGCCCGCCGACGCGAACTGGTAGCGCGGAGACAGGAAGCTGCCGAACGCGTAGTAGCCGGTCCCCCCTGGCGGGATGAGGTTGGGCACCGCGCTGCCCTGAAGCGCTCCCGCGGCGTTGGGATCGGCCTTCACCTGGTCGTTGCGCACGATGCCGTTGGCGGGACCCGAGATCGACGGCGCCACGCTGGCGGCGAGGAAGACGTCGTTCTTGCCGTTCTGCGTGAACGAGAGCGCGCGGCTGGCCGTCGAGGAGCCGGCTCCCGGGAACCCGGCGAGCAGGTAGGCGTTGCGCGGGTCCGACAGGGGAAGGTCCATCGCCTGGCGGATGCGCACGAGCTCTCCGCTGGCCGTGCGCGTGGTGAAGCGCACGACACAGCCGTGGCGGCAGGCCTTCACGCGGCGGCCCTTGCCGTCCCGGATAGCCGACGTGACGTGGATGCGGTAACGCGTGTTCTCGCTCAGGAACTTGTCGCTGATGCCCGCCAGGGTGCGCGTGGCGGGATCGAACGTGAGCTGACGGAAGCCGCTGACGAACGCGCCCTTGGGCGTGCTGATGAAGAAGTCGGAGTCGCTGACCGAGCCCAGCCGGATCGCGCCCGTGAACGGCACCGTGACGCGCGGCTGCAGGTCGAAGCCGTCGAGCTTGTTGAGCTGGGTGAAGGAATCGCAGAGCGAGAAGGTGGCTGAGTTGCACCGGCGCTTGACGCGGCCCCCGACGGTCGGGAAGTCGATTCCCTTGCGGAAGTTGAGGCGCCGGCCGGTGACCTGGTTGTGGTCTCGGACCGTGAAGTGGTCGTCCGGAAAGATCCGCGCGCCGTAGTGCGATCCGCGCTTGACCGCGACCTTCGACACGGCGGACGCGGGCAGCGTGGCCGCGATCGACAGCACCAGGCATGCCACCGAGATGCTCGATCGGACGCGCGTCATCTGGCACACCATCTCACAACGGCGCCGGGCGCAAGCGCACTTCCTCACGAGGAGGTGAAGGAGAAGGGCAAGAAGGGGAAGAGGACCTTCGTGACGGTGCTCAAGCTCACGGGCCCGGGGCCGAGCGAATGCGGCACCCCAAGCTGGTGGCCGCCAAGTAGCAACCGAAGACCACCGGTAGAAGCCTCTCTATTGAGGCCGAGTCCTCGATGCGCTTCCATGTGCAGCGCGAAGCTCGTCCACCGGGGGAGGCGATGTCGAGGTGAGGGGCCCAGCGACACTGACGAAGGCCACGGCATCCGTTGCCGCGATGGCGGCGATCGCGGTGGTCGGGGCGGCGGCGGCGGATGCCGCGGTCCCGCGCCAGGTCGGCAGCCTGACCTACACCTCGAAGGTGCCTGGAACGTCGACCGGGCTGGTCCTGAACTTCCTGTTCCAGAACCCCGAGAACGCGAACCAGAAGCCGCACGCCGTCGCGAAGATGGTCGTGCACTCTCCGGCGGGATCGCACATCGACACCACCGTGCCGCCTCAGTGCCACGCGTCCGATGCGCAACTGATGGTCCAGGGCGCCGCCGCCTGCCCGGCGGACGCGAAGATCGGCAGCGCCGTGGTGGTCAGCGACACGGGAGGCAGCGGCCCGTTTCCGCGCTACACCCGCACGATCATCACCGACTTCAACAACCAGGACGAGATCCTGGCCGTCGGGCAGAACCAGGACATTCCGGTGCTCAGGCCCGTGGACCACACGAAGATCCAGGGCAACACGACGACCACCAACTTCCCGCCCATCCCGGGCGCGCCGCCGCCGGACGCGTACACCCCGTTCAAGAGCTTCCACTTCGAGTTCTCGCCATACGTGCGCGACGGCCGGGTCTACAACCGCACCCCGCCAACATGCCCGTCGGTGGGCTACTGGACGATGACGCTCGAGTTCACCTACCGCGACGGCGTGACCCAATCGGAGGAATCGCACTCGCCGTGCCAGCAGGCCCAGGCGACGCATCCCCCGAAGAAGCCCAAGAAGAAGAAGCGTCACCACCGTCACCACCGGCACCACCGGCACCGCGCGGACAGCGATCGCGGATAGAAGCAGGCAAGCTCGCGCCGGCGCCCGCCCCGCTACCTTGCGGGGCGGATGGGCGAGACCTTCCTGACCTGTTGGACGCCGCTGCGCCCCGACGCTTGGGTGGGATCGCCCGCGCGCACGCTTCCGTTCCCGCTCGAGGAGGAGGGCTGCCGGCTCTACAAGTTCGCCCGCCAGGGCCTGTGGCACAGCCTCAAGGCACTCGGCCTCCGCGAGGGGGACGCCGTGCTCACTCCCGCCTACCACCACGGGTCGGAGGTCGGCGTGCTGCACAAGGCCGGCATTCGTTGCGCCTACTACGAGGCGACCGAGTCCCTGGCGCCCGACCCCGACGAGCTCGAGTCGCTGCTGGAGCCGGAGACCCGCGCCCTGTACCTGATCCACAACCTCGGCTTTCCCCAGGACGCGCCGCGCTGGCGCTCCTGGTGCGACGAGCGCGGGCTGCTGTTGATCGAGGACGTTGCGATGTCCTGGCTGGCCGGGCTCGACGGGACGCCGCTCGGCTCGTGGGGCGATGTCGCGATCTTCTCTCCCTGGAAGACCTACGGGCTGCCCGACGTCGGAGCGGCGATAGCGCGAGTGCCGCTGCCCGAGCTGGACCCGACGCGCGAGGTGGCCGCGTCCCTGATCGTGCGGGGCCACGGGAAGTGGGTGGCCGAGCACCTGGCGTGGGTCGCCGACCTGGCCACTCGCGACCAGCCGGTCAGCGGGTTCTCCGCCGAGATCGAGTTCGACACGTTCGATCCGGAAGCCGCGCCGTCGCGGCTGAGCATCTTCATGCTCCGCCGGCTGGCCAGGGGCGACGCCGCAGCCGCCCGGCGGGACAACTACAGCCGGCTGCTCGAGGGCCTGGGCGACTGGGCGGCACCCGGCTTCGACCACGTGACGCCGGAGGCGTGCCCGTTCGTGTTCCCGATCGAGACCGAGCACAAGGACGGCCTGCTCCGCGCGCTGGCGGCCCGGCAGGTGCGTGCTCTCAACCTCTGGTCGATCCCGCACCCGACCTACCCGGTCGGCCGCTTTCCGGCGGCCGCGCGCAGACGTGCCACCACCGTCGGGCTGCCCGTGCATCAGGAGCTGCACCCGGAGGACGTGGACCGCATGATCGAGATCGTGCTGTCCTATGGGACCGGCGAGGAACCGACCGCGACGCGTGCGAGGGAGCCGCGGGTGCCTGACACGATCGAGTTGAAGGAGGGAGACGAGGCGCCGGACTTCGAGCTGCCCGACCAGGACGGCCGCCCGGTCAGGCTGTCGGACTTCGCCGGACGCAGCGTGGTCCTGTACTTCTATCCGCAGGCCGACACCCCCGGATGCACTGCCCAGGCGTGCGCACTGCGCGACCGCTCGCCGGAGCTCTCGGCCGCCGCGACGACCGTGCTCGGCGTCTCGCCGGATCGGCCGGACGAGCTGAAGCGGTTCGCCGACAAGTACGGACTCCCATTCCCGCTCCTCGCCGACGAGCGACACGAGGTGGCCGAGCTCTACGGCGTGTGGGTCAGGCGCTCTCGCTTCACCCGGCGCTCTGGCACCCAACGCACCACCTACCTCATCGGACCGGACCGCCGGATCGACCGCATCCTGCGCAACGTCGACCCGCGCGCGCACGACTCGCTCGTGCTGGTCGAGATGGCCGGCCGCTAGGGAGGCGGGCTCTTGCCCTCGGCGCACCCGAGGTGACTGTGGATGTCCTCGGTGAGCCTGGCCACCTGCTCGGTTAGATCCGTGTTGACCCCGAGCAGCTTGGTCTGAGACTCCGACAGCTGCTCGCGGTGCGCTTCGGCCCGAGCGGCCTCGGCCTTGTCCGCCTTGGCCTGAACGGCTGCGCGCTTGTCCTGGAGCTTCTGGCCCAGGCCGATGAACAGCGTGATGTAGATCGCCTCGAGGCTGACGATCAGCGTAAGCAGGTTGATGTCGAGCCCGAGCGCGAACCAGGTGGCGAACCAGATGGTGTGCAACAGCGCCGAGAGGGGCGTGAAGAGCAGATCGCCGAGCTTGACACTGACCGTCTGGACCGGCGACAGGGCCTCGAGGTAGTAGTCGTGCCAATCGACCCTGTCGTCCGCGTTGTAGTCCCGCACGGCCGAAACGCTAGGGCGCTGGACGGACGCCGCCGCGCGATCCACGCGCGCCAGTGCCGCCGCACGGGCGTCAGCGACGTAAGATCGCCCGGTGGGGGGACTCGGCGATGCTCGCCTGGCGAGTCGGACGAAGCTCGTCCGGCTGGGCCTGATCGCGCTCGTCACCGCCGTCGTCGGACTCGCCGACTCGGCGCACGCGCAGACCGTGGACGGCACCTGCGGCCAGGTCAGCCCGTCGGCCGCGACGTGCACGGGCGCTCAGAAGCTGGCCGAGGCGGCGGCCGCCGAGTGCCGGCGCCTGGGGCTGCCGGCGACCGACTGCGCCCTGCCGCTGGGACATCAGGTCGGGGGGCAGATCGTGAGTGCCTACCAGCGCACCTGGCTGCACCGCACGGCGGCCTTCCAGTACGGCCTGGGCGACCGCCTGCCGCTCCTGCGCGCCCAGTGGCTCGGCACGCACAACTCCTTCAACAGCGTCAACGGCGAGCCCACCGCGTCGCACACGGACTCGAACCAGCAGCTCTCGCTGAGCCAGCAGCTGGGTGTCGACATGCGCGCGCTGGAGCTGGACCTGCACTTCGTGCCTAGCCCCGCCGCGGGCGGCTCGAAGGCGGTGGTCGTCTGCCACGGCCGCGGGCCGGATCAGGCCAACTTCGGCTGTACCACCGAGCCCCTCTTCTCACAGGTGCTGCCCGAGATAGCCGGGTGGCTCAACGCACACCGGAGCCAGGTGCTGCTCCTCTACCTCGAGGACGAGCTGGGCGATCCCGCCGGGTACGCGCAGACCGTCAGCGTGCTGGGCTCGGTGCTCAGGCGCTCGGACGGCACATCCCTGATCTACCGACCGTCTCCGTCGCAGATGACGGCCAAGGGCTGCGCCAACCTGCCGCTCGGCATCTCGCGCGACGACATCCGCGCGCGCGGGGCGCAGGTCGTCCTGGTGGGCAACTGCCGGAGCGGCTGGGCATCGGACGTCTACAGCTGGGACGACAACCACGTGGAGAGCGGCTCCACGCCGGGGTACCGCTCATTCGCGGCATGCGACGCGACGTACGCCCGCGGCGTCTACGACTCCAAGCTCGTCCGCTACTACGAGGACAGCACGTTCGTGTCGGCGGCGATCGACCCGACGCAATCGCCGGCGCAGGCCGCCGCCCAGGCACTGACGCCCGCGCGCGTGGCCAACATGACGCGCTGCGGCGTCAACCTCTTCGGGTTCGACCAGCTGCTGCCGAACGACGGGCGGATCACGGCCTCGATCTGGAGCTGGATCAAGGGCGAGCCGGACACCGACGACGGGCGCTGCGCGGTGCAGCGCGCGGACGGCCGCTGGCTCAACCGGCCGTGCCGGACCCGCAGGCGCGGCGCCTGCCGCACGACAGCTGGCTGGAAGCTGACGCGACGAGCCGTTCCGTATGCCGGTGCCACGGCAGCCTGCCGCGCGCGACACGCCGCGTTCGACCTCCCACGGAGCGGCTACGAGAACTCGCGGCTGCGGCAGCTTGCGGGAGCGAGTGAGGTGTGGCTCAGGTACCGGCTGCGGTGAGCGTGCGGCGCTACGCCCAGACCGCGCGCCTCCGGCTACGGCTGCGGGCGGGCGGATTCGACGCCGGCCGGATGACCTGCGAAGGGTGCCTTCCGGTGCTGCACACCGGCGGCGATTGCCGGTTCGGGCTGGTCAGGCTGCGCGGGGTGGTCGCCCCGGTCGAGCTGGGCGCGGTGCGCGGCGGCGAGCTGCGCATGGGCGACGACGTATTCGTCAACCAGGGCGCTTCGATCGTCGCCGCGCACTCGATCACCATCGGGGACCACGTGCTCATCGGCGACTTCGCGGCTCTCTACGACTCCAACCTCCACGCCGTCGAGCCGTCGACCCCCGTCCGCGAGGGTCCGGTCGAGATCGGTCGCAACGTATGGATCGGCCGCGGGGCGATCGTCCTACCGGGCGTGACGATCGGCGACCACTCCGTGGTGGGAGCAAATTCCGTGGTAACGGACGACGTTCCCGCCCGCACGCTGGCGGTGGGGAACCCGGCCCGCGCGGTGCGAACGTTCGAGGTCGCCGACGACTGGCGGCGCCTCTAGCGTGGCGTTACGGCGCTGGACTGACCCCATCCGCGCAACCAGACGCCGGCGAACGGCGTACAGTGTCCCCCAGCTAAGGGACTGCCCGCGTCGCAAACCGGCGCTGGGCTGGACCAGGAGGAGGCGCCGGGCGAATGATCCTCGCACTCTGCATTGCCGGAGGAGTCGTCTTCGAGCTCGCCACCGGGATCGCTCTCGGCAGGCTGCTCGCGCGGCGAAGCGCCGAGCTTCCGCCGGGCGCGGCGCTCGCCGCCGTCCCCGCTCGACGGCGGATCGCCGTAGGTGCCGTGGTGGCCACGGCGTTGCTCACCGCATCCCCGGCGCTGGGCCAGACGAGCGCACAGGACAGCTACAGCACCCCGGCTGGCAGCGTCCAGCAACGGCTTGGGGACAGCGTCAAGCCGGTGCCCGCGAAGGCGACTCACAGCACCGCTCCCACCCTGTTGCCGTTCACCGGTCTGGACATCGCGTTGGTGTTCGCCGCCAGCGGCGTCCTGTTGGGGATGGGCGTGTCGATCAGGCGGCTGAGCCGGCGCGGCGCCTGAAGCCCGTTAGTCCGGCGCGCCTCCGATCGGCGCGTCGGGCGGCGCCCCGCCTGGCGGACCCGGCGCATCCGGGCGCGAGGGATCGCTTCCGGTCAGCTGGCCGCCGCAGGCGAGGCACCCGCCGGGACGGTCCGTCACGACGCCGGGAAGGGACTCCCACACGGCTCCGCAGTCGACGCAGGTGACCGCCTCAGTGCTCATCGGCGTGGCCCCTGAGGTCCACGCCGTGCTTCTTGTCCGGCAGGTACCAGCCCAGCAGCTCGCCGTCCGAGCCGAAGTACACGTCCACGCGATCGTCCACGTCGAAGTCCGCCACCGGCTCCGGCGCGGGCGCCTCCAGCGCGCGACCGTCCTCGAGCCGGATCAGGACGCGATCCTCCCCCCACCGGCCCACCACTCGGCCGGGTATCCCCGGGGTACGCTGAAAACGGCCCTCCAACTCGCCCGGGACAATAGGCCTGCCTGTGCGGAATGCAACTACCTGGCGAGACCGAGGTGCTCTTTTGGCGCATCAAAGCCCCCCGCAGCGGCGGCCAGAAAACCGAGACAGCTACGGCCGATGCCGTGGATCCACGAATCCAAACGACGGGCGCGACATGCATTCGATTGTGCTCCGCTTCCTGCGAGTCCAAATCCGGCGTTTCCGCCGGGGCCACCGCAAACCTAATCCCGCGAAGGAGGGGCTGTCAAGACCGCTATGAGGTAGTGCCGCCGGTGGGGCCGGCGCCCAGGCGGAACAGCACGGCCGTGATGTTGTCGCGGCCGCCGCGCGCATTGGCCGAGTCCACGAGCGCACGCGCACCCGCCTCGAGGCTGCCGGCCGCTACCAGCGCACGCCCGACCTCGTCGGCCGCGAGCATCTTGGTCAGCCCGTCCGAGCAGAGCAGGTACACGTCGCCGCGCTGGGCGGGGAGGGTCACGGAGTCGACATCGACGCGCAGCTCGACCCCGACGGCGCGCGAGAGGATCGAGCGCCAGCGATGGCCGCCGGCCTCCTCGGGGGGCAGGCGCCCGTCACGCACCATCTCCGCGACGATCGTGTGGTCGCGCGTGAGCTGCTCCAGGCGTCCGTCGCGCAGCCGGTAGAGGCGCGAGTCGCCGACGTGGGCCACGTGCACGAGGCCGTCGATCACCG
>JAXDIC010000232.1:0-10350 GCA_034664185.1 Thermoleophilaceae bacterium | reverse complement strand
CAGCAGGGCTTCGCGGCCTCGGCGAGCGGCATCCAGCCGCTGTTCGGAGCCGTCCAGTTCGCGTCCAAGCTCAAGCCGCGCGCGGAGGCCGACGACATCCCGGCCGGCGGTCCGTCGAAGGCAATCCAGCAGCGCTTCCACGGCAACCAGCTGCTCATCCGCCAGTACTACGACCGCCAGAACGACACGGCCGGCGACAAGTACTACCTGTTCGGCCCGCCGGCGGGCAAGCTGGGCCAGCGGCAGCTCATCCGGCCCGGCTCGGTCCTGGGCGGCGCGGGCGGGGCCTCGCAGGCCAACGACGCCAGCGCCTACTACGCCAGCTGCCAGGAGATCGCCAACGACTTCACCCAGACGGCTGCCTCCAAGCGCCAGCGGCCGGGCACGGGCACCGTCGCCAAGCCCGCCAAGGGCACCGCCTGCCCGCAGACGCTGGGGTCGCTGGACGGCCACGGCCCGCCGCCCGGCAGCCTCGTCATCAAGGTCCCGCGCGGCATCGTCGTGATCAAGCAGGCCAAGCCGGCCAGCGGTCCCAAGAACCTCGGCCTGGGCTACTACGTGCTGGAGGACGACTCCGAGCTCTCGGGCTCCGACATCAAGGACCCCAAGCAGGCCACCGACCCGCAGACCCAGGAGCCGATCGTCACCTTCAGCTTCACGGACACCGGCCGCAAGGCGTTCGCGCGGGCCACCAAGCGCGAGGCGCAGCGCGGGCAGAACGCCCTCGCGCCGGGCGTCTCGGACCAGATCAAGTTCCAGCGCTTCGGCATCTCGCTGGACAACCAGGTGGTGTCGCTGGCCACGGTCAGCTACCGCGACAACCCGGAGGGAATCCCGGGCGACACGGGAGCGCAGATCAACGGCATCGGCTCGCTCCAGGAGACGCAGGACCTGGCCGACAACCTGCGCATCGGCGCGCTGCCGATCTCGCTCAAGCTGATCTCCAAGCGGCAGGTATCGGCCACGCTGGGCAAGCAGGCGCTCCACCAGGGCCTGCTGGCGGGCGCGGCCGGCCTGATCCTCACCCTGGCGTTCCTGCTCCTCCTCTACCGCGCGCTGGGCGCCGTGGCCGGGGTCGCGCTCCTCGCCTACGCGGTCCTGCTGTTCGCGGTGGTCAAGATCATCCCGATCACGATGACCTTGCCCGGCATCGCGGGCCTGATCCTCACGCTGGGGGTGGCGGCCGACGCCAACATCGTCATCTTCGAGCGCATCAAGGAGGAGGCGCGCCTGGGCCGATCGATCCCGGCCGCCATAGCCGCGGGCTACTCCAAGGGCATCAGGACGATCATCGACGCCAACGCCGTGACCATCGGCGTCGCGTTCATCCTGTTCGTGCTCGCCACGGCGGGCGTCAAGGGCTTCGCCTTCACGCTGCTGGTCGGCACGCTCGTCTCGCTGTTCACGGCGGTCCTGGCCACCTCGGCCATCCTCGGGTCGCTCGGCCGCTCGCGCCTGTTCCGCTCGGGTCGAGCCATCGGCCTCGGCGCCCGCGAGCGCAGCCACTGGCGGATCGACTTCTCCGGTCTCTCGCCGTGGTTCTTCTCGATGTCCGGCGCGATCATCGCCGCCGGGGCGCTCGCCATCGCCGGCTTCGGGATCAACTTCGGCATCGACTTCGAGTCCGGCACCCGCATCCAGACGCCGCTCGACCACCCCGCCAGCGTCGCCCAGGTGCGCAGCGTGCTCACGCCGCTCGGCTACGGCGACGCCAAGGTCCAGACCGCCAAGGACCCGGCGCTGGGCCCCAACGTGGTCCAGATCCGGGTGCACAAGCTCGAGCCCACCCAGGTCACCAGGGTCCAGAACGCGCTCAACCAGCGCTTCGGCGTGCACGACTTCTCGAGCGAGTCGATCGGGCCCACGTTCGGGCAGCAGATCGCGAAGACCGCCGTGGTGGCCATCATCGCGTCGCTGATCCTGATCTCGATCTACATTGGGCTGCGGTTCGAGTTCAAGTTCGCCGTGCCCGTGCTCATCGCCCTGGCGCACGACCTGCTGATAACCGCGGGCGTGTACGCCCTCACCAAGCGCGAGGTCACCACCCCGACGGTGGCGGCCCTGCTCACCATCCTCGGCTACTCCCTAGACGCCACGATCATCGTGTTCGACCGAATACGCGAGAACGTGCCGCGCATGCCGCGGGCCACGTTCTCCCAGATCGTCAACCGGTCGATGTCGGAGGTCTTCACCCGCTCGCTGGTCACCAGCGCGTCCACGCTCATGCCGATCGCCGCGCTGATGCTGTTCGGCGGCGAGACGCTCAAGGACTTCGGCTTCGCCCTGATGGTCGGCGTGGCGTCGGGCACCTACTCGTCGATCTTCATCGCGGCGCCGGTCCTGACGCACTGGAAGGAGCGCGAGCCCGGCTACCGGCGCCGTCGCCAGCTGGTGATGGAGGATCACGGCGGGGTCATCCCGCCGTTCTCGGAGACCCGGCTGGGAGAGGACGACGACCAGGAGCCCGAGCGCGGGCCAAGCCGCCGCCAGCGCGCCAGCGCGCGGCGAGCGCAGGGCAAGCGCGCGAAGCCCGGTGCCGCCGCCGCCGCGCCGGCCGCCACCACGCCCGAGCCGCCGGTCTCCCCCCAGCCCGAGCAGCCGGACGAGCCGGTGCCCACCGGCGTGCCCGGCGGGGCGCCCGCCACCGGCCCGGGCGGCCCGCAGCCCCCGCCGCCCGTCGGGGACGGGTCAAGCGTGCGCGAGCGCGCGGCGGCGCGTGCCGCGGCGCGGCGGAGCGCCAGGCCGCGGCCCACCACCAACGGGCCGTCCGCCTCGTCGCCCAGCGCGGGCGACGGGTCGGGCAGCGCGGCCCCGGAGGAGTCCGACGCCGAGCGCGAGAAGGGCCGTAAGAACCGCCGCCAGCGGAAGAGGCACGGCCGCCGATGAGCATGCTCGTGTGGGTCATGATGGCCATCGCGCTCTGGCACTTCACGATCTGGCTGCCGGACCGCTTCTACGGCGGCATCGTGGGCGCCCTGCTCGCCGCCATCGCCGGAGCGGTGCTCTTCGGGCTGATCGTCTCCGGGTTCACGGTGCCCGGGCGCCACGACACGCACATCGCGGCGGCACTCGAGGCCATCCCGGGCTCGCTGCTGGGGCTTGCGGCGTCGTACGTCTACGGCGTGATCAGCGAGACCCGCAACCCAAGCAGGGCCTAACCGGGCCGTCCCACATCCGCCGCTTCCGTCCGGGCGCGGGCGGACACTGGATCCATGGCGCTCGCCACAGCGCGTTGGTCGTGCACGCCCTACTCGGTAGCGGCCGCCGACCGGCTGGCCGAGGAGCTCGGCCTGTCGCAGACGGTGGCGGCCATCCTCGTGCGGCGCGGGTTCGACACCGTCGATGCCGCGCGCCGGTTCCTGGCGGCGGATGAGCGCCACGACCCGTTCGCGTTCGCGGGCATCGACCGCGCCTGCCAGGTCATCCTCGGCCACGTCCGGCGCGGCTCCGCGATCGTCGTGCACGGCGACTACGACGTGGACGGCGTCTGCTCCACGGCAATCCTCGTCAACGTCCTTCGCCGCCTGGGTGCCGGCCCCGACTGGCACATCCCCAGCCGCGAGGACGGGTACGGGCTCTCCACGGCCACGATCGAGCGTCTGGCGGCGCGGGGCGCGGGTCTCGTGGTCACGGCCGACTGCGCGGTGGCGGCCGTCGAGGAGGTCGCGCTGGCGCGCCGGCTGGGGCTTGACGTCGTGGTCACCGACCATCACCGGCCCGCGCAGGAGCTGCCCGACTGTCCGATCGTCCATCCGGTCGTGTCGGGCTACCCGTTCCCCGACCTTTGCGCCGCCGGTGTGGCCCACAAGCTGGCGCAGGCACTGCTGCACAGCGCGGGCCGGGACCCGGCGGACGCGGACGCGGACGCCGACCTCGTCGGGCTGGCCACGGTGGCCGACGTCGTACCGCTGCGCGGGGAGAACCGGCGCCTGGTCCGGCAGGGCGTCCGCGCCATCGCCCGCACCGCCAAGCCGGGCCTGCGTGCGCTCATGCGCATCGCGGCGGTCGATCCGGGCACGGTCGACGAGCAGTCGCTGGGCTTCCGCCTGGCGCCGCGAATCAACGCCGCGGGACGGCTCGCGCGCGCCGACGCCGCGCTCGAGCTGATCCTCACCCGGGACGAGACCCGCGCCGACGAGATAGCCGACGAGCTCGACCTGCTCAATCGCCAGCGCCAGGACGTGGAGACGCGCATCCTCTTCGCCGCGGAGGCGGCGCGGGCGGAGCAGCCGGAGGCTCCCGCGTACGTCCTGGCCGGTCAGGGCTGGCATCCCGGCGTGATAGGCATCGTCGCGTCCCGTCTCGTCGAGCGCTACCACCGGCCGTGCGTGCTCATCGCGCTGGACGGCGATCGCGGGCGCGGCTCGGGGCGCAGCATCTCCGCGTTCGACCTCCACGCGGGCCTGGCGGCCTGCTCGCCGCACCTGCTGCGCTTCGGCGGCCACCGCGCCGCGGCCGGGATGGAGATCGCCGCCGACCAGGTCGACGCGTTCCGCCACGCGTTCGTCCGCCATGCGGCGTCCGTGCTGTCCCCGACCGATCTCATCCCGGTGGAGCGCGTCGACGCGGTCGTCGGGCCGGACGGGCTGGGAGTGGCGCTGGCGGAGGAGCTGCAGCGCCTGCGGCCCTTCGGCCACGGCAACCCCACGCCCACGCTGCTCGCGCCGGCCGCTCGCCTCGGCGACGTGCGCTCGATGGGCCAGGAGGCACAGCACGCCCGCTTCACCATCGCCGGCGGTGGCGCCCGCGCGCGGGGCGTCGCCTTCCGCACCACGGCCCGCTCGCTGCCGGACTCCCCGGACCAACGCTTCGACGTCGCGGTCAAGCTCGAGCTCAACGACTGGAACGGGGCGGTCGAGCCGCGCCTGGTGCTGCGCGCCCTGTGCCCCACGGAGCCCGGCCGCTGCCAGCCCGCCGGGGAGCAGCCCCCGTTTGCCCAGCAGGTGCGAGACCTTCTCGAAGACCCGGCGCCGCCAGGCCCGGCCACCGTCGGCGCGCCGCTCAGGGTGCTCCGCGACTGGCGCGGCCAGGGCTTCGCCGGCGTGGCGGGGCACCTGCTCTCCAGCGGCCAGGGCCTGGCCGTCGTATGCGCCGACGTCGACGCCCGCCGGGCGGGTCTCGAGCAGGTCATCGGGGGCGTCACTCGCGCCGTCCGCGACCCGGAGGACCCGGACCGGTGTTCGCCCGCGCTCCTGTCTTGGCACCAGCTGGCCGCCCAGCCGGAGCTGGCCCTGCCGTTCCAGCACCTGCTGGCCCTCGACCCGCCGGAGCACCCAGACGGGCGGCCCGCGCTCGCCGCCGCGCCGTCCCGGGACCCGGGCTTCGCCCACCTCGCGTGGGGCCCGGCCGAGGCCGAGTTCGCACTGGCGGTCGCCCGCCGCGACCTGGACCTGCGACCCGCGGTCACGGCCGTGTACAGGGCCCTGCGCGCCGCGGCGGTCAGCGCAAGCGCCGACGTGCAGGCCGCGCTCGCCGGCGCCCGCGCAGAGCTGCCGCCGCTCGTCGTTGCCCGCGCGCTGCGCGTCCTCGCGGAGCTCGAGCTGCTCGTGGTGGACACCGCGTCCGGTTCGCTCTCGTGCCGGCTGCTCGAGCGCCAGCGCACCGCGCTCGAGCGCTCGCCCACGTACGTCGCCTGCACGGAACGACTGGCGCAAGCCACGGCTCAGCTGCAGCGTGCCGTCGTGCGAGCCGCCTGACCCGACGCCATCCGGGGAGGGGATCGGGCCGCCCGAGCCGGGGCTAAACTGAGGCCGATGCCCAAGCTTCCGAAGCCGGCCGCCGGCCGCCCCCGCGGCGACGGCCAGCGCGGGCGCCGGGACCCCGCCAAGAACGGCTCGAAGCCGGCCCCCGCGAAGGCCGACGGCGACGGCAAGCGTCAGCGGCGGAACGGCGCCGGGCAGCGGAAGAAGAAGGCCGTGGAGGCGGAGGTCGACTTCGCGCACCGCCAGGTCGACCAGGCCGCCGAGAGCACCGGCACGGCGGCTGCCCTCGAGCTGAACGAGTTCGAGCGCGGCCTGCTGGGCGACCTGTTCGCGGTCATCGAGGAGCACGACGACGCCGACCCGGCCCGCCGCATCGACCGCGATCAGGTGCAGCGGGCGTTCGTGTTCGCCTGCGAGCGTCACGCCGACCAGCGGCGCCAGTCCGGCGAGGACTTCATCGTCCACCCCGTCGGCGTGGCCAAGATCTGCGCCGGCATGCGCCTCGACACCGAGACGCTGTGCGCCGCGCTGCTGCACGACACCGTCGAGGACACCTCGGCATCCCTGCCCGAGGTGCGCGACGAGTTCGGCGAGGAGGTCGCCACGCTGGTGGACGGCGTCACCAAGCTCACCGGCATCACGTTCCAGAGCCGCGACGAGCGGCAGGCGGAGAACTACCGCAAGATGATCGTGGCCATGGCCGCGGACATCCGCGTCGTGCTGATCAAGCTCGCGGACCGCCTGCACAACATGCGCACGCTGGGCGCCATGACCAAGCAGAAGCAGCAGGACAAGGCCAAGGAGACGCTGGAGATCTTCGCGCCGCTGGCCCACCGGCTTGGCATCCACGCCATCAAGTGGGAGCTGGAGGACCTGGCCTTCGCCACGCTGCACCCGCGCAAGTACAAGGAGATCAAGGGCCTCGTCAGCCAGCAGCGGGAGGAGCGCGAGGGCTACGTGGCGCGTGCCGGCAACTACCTGGGCAAGGAGCTGGAGGCCGTCGGCATCGAGGCCCAGATCTCAGGCCGCGCCAAGCACTTCTACTCGATCTACTCGAAGATGACCAAGAAGGGGCGCGAGTTCAACGAGATCTACGACCTCACGGCAATGCGCGTCCTGGTCGACTCGGTCAAGGACTGCTACGGCGCCGTGGGGGTCATCCACTCGCTCTGGAAGCCGCTGCCGGGTCGCTTCAAGGACTGGGTCGCCATGCCCAAGTTCAACATGTACCAGGCGCTCCACACCACGGTGATCGGGCCCGAGGGCAGGCCACTGGAGATCCAGATCCGCACGCGCCAGATGCACGAGACCGCGGAGTACGGCATCGCGGCCCACTGGATGTACAAGGACGCCATCCCCGCCGACGGCGACGGCGCCCCGGGTCCGGTGCAGGACCGGATCCAGTGGCTGGAGCACCTGCTGGACTGGCAGAAGGACCTAAAGGATCCGCAGGACTTCGTCCAGGGGCTGAAGGTGGATCTGTTCGAGGACGAGGTGTTCGTCTTCACGCCCAAGGGCGAGGTCAAGTCGCTGCCCGCGGGCTCCACCACGCTCGACTTCGCGTACGAGATCCACACCGACGTCGGCCACCGCTGCGTGGGCGCCAAGGTCAACGGCAAGATCGTGCCGCTGCACTACGAGCTCCAGTCGGGCGACATCTGCGAGGTGCTCACCTCGAAGAAGGACCGCGGGCCGTCGCGCGACTGGCTGGCGCTGGCCAAGACCACGCGCGCGCAGTCCAAGATCCGCGCCTGGTTCAAGCGCGAGCGGCGCGAGGACTCCGAGCGCACAGGCCGCGAGCTCCTCCAGGAGAACATGAAGCGCGCCGGCCTGCCGGCGCAGAAGATCACGGGGTCGCCGCTCCTGGCGGATGTCATCCGCGAGATGGGCTTCAAGAAGGGCGACGAGTTCTACGTGGCCCTCGGCCAGGCCAAGATCTCGGCCAAGGTCGTGGTCAACAAGGTCATGCAGCGCCTCAAGCAGGGCGAGGCCGCGGTCGAGCCGCCGGCCGCGGGGGAGGAGCTGCTGGCCCAGAGCCGCAAGGAGGTGGCCAAGCCCACCGCCTCGTCCGGCAGCTTCGGGATCAAGGTCAAGGGCATCGAGGACGTGCCGCTGCGGCTGGCCAAGTGCTGCCGCCCGGTGCCCGGCGACCCGATCCTCGGCTACATCTCACTGGGCAAGGGCATCACCATCCACCGCGACGACTGCCCCAACGCGCGCGCCCTGATGAAGAACCCGGAGCGCTTCACCCCGGTCGCGTGGGAGGGCGAGGGAGCCACGTCCTTCCGGGTCGAGCTCCAGGTCGACGGCTGGGACCGCACCCGCCTGCTGGAGGACCTGTCGCGCACCTTCGCCGAGACTGGCATCAACATCCTCGAGGCCCGCTGCACGGTGGTCCACCCGATGGTCAAGAACCGGTTCGTGGTGGAGGTGGGGGACACCCAGGCGCTCAAGACCTGCATCCAGCGGCTCCGCAACGTCGAATCGGTCTTTGACGCTTACAGAGTTACCCCGACCGGGTGACGCTGCAAAGCGTCGCCATGCGGCGTCCTCGGGTCTCGACTTGGCCCGCCAAGCCTTCGACCCTGCGTCCTTGCCTGGCTCGCTTTTCGCGTCCCCCGTGTCGGCGGGCGTCTAAGAAACGACGGCCAGTCCGGCGGGCCTGACGCCGAACTCGACCTCGTCGAACTCGCCGACGTAGTCGCCGTCCACCTGGAGCGGAAAGGTCCCGCCGTCGATCGAGGTCACCCGGAGCTCCTTCACGTCCTGGGCGCTCTCGATCTGCCGGTGCCTGGCCACGGATCCGGGCCGGGCGGAGAACAGCCGCGGGATGAGCGTCGGCATCTCCAGCGGGGTCGCGCGCTTGAGCACGGCGGTCGAGAGGCGGCCGTTGATGGGGTCGGACCCCTGGCAGACCTGGATCGGGCGGCGACCGAAGTACGTGTACGGATCGGAGTTCTGGACCACGACCGTCACGCCCTCGACCGTCCGGTCGCCGGCCTCCATGCGCACGCGCGGCGGACGCACCAGGTAGCGGCGATTGAACACCGATAGGGCGCACCATGTGAAGTACCACTCGCCGAAGCGGGCCTTCAGGCGCGGATGGCTGTCCACCCGCTCCACGACGCTGGCGTCCAGCCCGATGCCCGCCGAGAAGGTGAAGTGCCGGTCGCCGGCTCGCGCGAGGTCCACCCGCACCGGGTGGAAGCGGTCGGCCAGCCCCAGGAGGTGCTCGGTGGCGTCGACCACGTCGTTGGGCATGCCCAGCGTGCGGCAGAAGACGTTGGTGGAGCCCCCGGGCAGGGCGGTGAGCGGCGTGTCGCTGCCCGCCAGCCCGTTGGCGGCCTCGTTCACGGTGCCGTCGCCGCCGAAGGCGACCACCACGTCGTAGCCCTCCTCGGCGGCCTCGCGGCAGATCTCCGTCGCGTGCGAGCGCGCCTGGGTGTCGACGGCCTCGACCGAGTAGCGACCCTGCAGGGCGTAGACCACGAGGTTCTTCAGCCGATCCGAGACCGTGCTGGCGTAGGGGTTCACGATCACCAGCATGCGCCGCTTCGGGCGGCGGTCGGGAAGAACACGCTCGGCGAGCTCTTCCGCGCGCTCGAGCGCGGTCTCGGGCGGCGGCATTGAGGTTCACAACCCCGCGGGGTCACAGGCGTTACGCCCGTCCGCCAGATCTGTCCCAGCGCTGGCGAGCGGCCGGGAGCGCTACTACCCTTGAAACGTAGGCCCCCAGGGCAATCCCGAGAAATCCGAGGAACTCCTTCATGAAGATAGGAATCATCGGTCTGGGCTACGTCGGGCTGCCGCTCGGCGTCGCCTTCGCCGAGGCCGGCCACGAGGTGGTCGGCCTCGACACCGACGCACGCAAGATCAGCGCGATCCAGGACGGAAACAGCTACATCGAAGACGTCTCGTCGGAGCGACTGGCAGCGGTCGCCGACAGGCTGCGTGCCACGGCGCGTTACGCGGACCTCTCGAAGGCCGAGACCGTGATCATCGCGGTCCCGACGCCCCTCACCCGCAACCGGGAGCCGGACCTGGGCGCCCTGGTGTCGGCCGGCAGCTCGCTTGCCGGCGTGCTCCAGGAGGGACAGCTGGTGGTGCTGGAGTCCACCACCTATCCGGGCACCACACGCGAACGGCTGGTGCCCCTGCTCGAGGAGTCGGGGCTGGCCGCCGGACGCGACTTCCACGTCGCGTTCTCACCCGAGCGCGTCGACCCGGGCCGCACGGACTACACGCTCCGGACCACCCCGAAGGTCGTGGCCGGCCTCACCCCGGCGTGCCAGCGCCGCGCCGTCGAGATGTACAGGCTGGTGTGCGACAACCTGGTGGAGGTCTCCACGCTGGAGGCGGCTGAGCTGACCAAGCTGCTGGAGAACGTCTTCCGCTCGGTCAACATCGCGATGGTCAACGAGCTGGCCATGCTCTGCGACCGCATGGAGATCGACGTCTGGGAGGTGGTCGGGGCGGCCGCCACCAAGCCCTACGGCTTCATGCGCTTCGATCCCGGCCCCGGGTTGGGCGGCCACTGCCTGCCGGTCGACCCGTTCTACCTGGCCTGGAAGGCACGCGAGTACGACACGCCCACCGAGTTCATCGAGCTGGCCGGCGAGGTCAACCAGAAGATGCCGTACTTCTGCGT
>JAXDIC010000162.1:0-4386 GCA_034664185.1 Thermoleophilaceae bacterium | reverse complement strand
TCCTGGAAGCGCCCGTGCAGCTCGCGCAGGTAGTCGCCGGCGGCGCCGTGCAGCTCGCGGACGCGACCGTCGGCCGCCTCGGTCGCCTGCGACTCCACCAGCCGCTCGATCTCGCGCTCCTGCTCGTCGGCGACCTTGGTGCCGTCCGGGCCGAAGAACTTGATGCCGTTGTCGCGGTAGGGGTTGTGGGACGCCGACACGACGGCCGCCATGTCCAATCCGAAGCGCCGCACCAGCAGCGCCGCGCCGGGCGTCGGCAGGATGCCGCCGAGCAGAGCGTGGCCGCCGGCCGCGGCGATGCCGGCCGCCAGGGCGGCCTCGAGCATCTCGCCGGACTCGCGCGTGTCGCGCACGATCAGGACCTGCGGCGCCCCGGCGGGCGAGATGGCGGCCGCCGCGCGGCCGAGCGCCAGAGCCAGCTCCGCGCTGAGGAACTCGCCCGCCACTCCGCGCACACCGTCGGTCCCGAACAGCTTCGGGGGGGTCTCCCCGGCGCGGGCGGGCTCTGCCGGGCTGCCCATTGGGCGGGTCAGCGCTTCGAGAACTGCGGGCGCTTGCGGGCCTTCTTCAGACCCGCCTTCTTGCGCTCCTTCGCGCGATCGTCGCGCGAGAGGAAGCCACGGCGCTTGAGCTCGATGCGCAGCGCAGGGTCGGCCTCCACCAGCGCCCGCGCCACGCCGTGCCGCAGGGCTCCGGCCTGCGCCGAGATCCCGCCGCCGTGGATGCGGGCGATCACGTCCATGCGCTTCTCGAACCCGGCGGTCGTGAGCGGCTGGCGGGCGGTTGTCTGCAGCGCGGCCCGCGGGAAGTAGTCCTCCAGCGAGCGGCCGTTGATCGAGTAGGAGCCGCTGCCGGGCCGCAGGATCACCCGCGCGACGGAGGTCTTGCGCTTGCCCGTGGCCTGGTAGCGGGCGTCGGCGGCCAGGTCGAGCGCGGTGCGCGGGGCGGCCTCCTCCGCGGGCGCGTCCGTGCCGGCGGCCGCGGCGTCGTCCCCGTCGTCGGCGCCGTAGCGCGCCGCGACCTCGTCGAGCTCGCCCTCGGACCGCTTCTCCTCGAGCACCAGGTCGGGCTCCAGATGGGCTCCCGGGACGACCTCTTCCTTCTTCTCGTCCTTGCCCTCGCGGTCCTTGCGCTCGCGACGGGGGGCTTCGGCGGCGGGGGCGTCGTCGGCGCCCTCGGCCGCCGCCGGTGCCTCTTCGGCTGCCGGCGCCTCCTCGGCGGGTGCCTCGGCCGCGGGCTCCTCGGCAGGTGGCTCCTCGGTTGCCGCCGCCTCGGCCGGCGCCTGCTCGGCCACTGGCTCCTCGGCGGGGGCCTCAGGGGCGGGCTCACCGGCTGCCGGCTCCTCGGCGGGGGCCTCCTCAGCAGCAGGCTTCCCAGCCGGCTCCTCGGCGGCGGGAGCGTCCGCGACCTCCTCGGAGTCGTCCTCGACCGTCGAGAGGTCCTCGTCGCCAGCGGCCGGCGAGTCGTCGCCGCCGTCGGGCGGGGCGGGCTGCGCCTCCTCCGGCGCGGCGCCCTCCTGGTCGCCGGCGTCGCCGGCGGCCTCGTCCTTCGGCGCGTCCGGGCGCTCGTCGTCGATCATCAGGCGTCGACCTCCATTGGTTGCGGCTGCTGGGCGGCGTGCGGGTGGTCCGGCCCGGCATAGACCTTGAGCTTTCGAAGTTGTGCGCGGCCGAGCCGGGTCCTCGGCAGCATGCCCTTGACCGCGAGCCTGATGACCTCCTCGGGCCGGCGGTTGAGCATCTCATCCAGGGTCCGCGACCGAAGCCCGCCCGGATAGCCCGAGTGGCGGTAGTATCGCTTCTGCTGGCGCTTGTTGCCGGTCACCGCGATCTTCTCGGCGTTGACGACGATCACGAAGTCCCCGACATCGCAATGAGGGGTGAACTCCGGCTTTCGCTTGCCGCGCAGCGTGTCGGCGATCTGCGTGGCCAGGCGGCCGAGCGTCCTGCCGGTCGCGTCGACGACGAGCCAATCGCGCTCGCGGTTTGCGGGTGTAGCTACGTAGGTCTTCATGGCGCTGCGAGGCGTCCGAGGTTAGCGGCGCCCGCGCGAGGTCGCCCGCCGACGGGGGCCGCGGCGGGCCGAATCCTGCCAGACGGGACGCCGGCGGGGCCTGCGGCAGGCCGCCGCGGCGCGGGCTATAGTCCGCCGCGAAGTCCGCAAGCCTGCCTAATCCCGCGGCGTCTGGGCCGTGGGAACGGGGGAACCAGTCGGGAGCGACGGACCGCTCTCGTGGGGCGAATCGGGTGGAGCGAGGCTGCTCCACACGCCCGTAGCGCCGCTCTTTCGGCGCGAGCCCGTCAGCTAACCCCGTAGGCCGGAGAAGAGAGGCGACAGTGCCGACGGGGATCGTTCACAGGTACAGGTTCAAGGCATGCGCCGCGGGCGGCGCGATGCTGCTCGCCGCGCTGGTGGGCGCCCCGACCTCCGGGGCGACCACCCACGCCGCCAGTGGCGGGTCCGCCTTCGTCGCCAAGCCCAAGATCAAGACCGTGCGCTGCGCGACCAGTTGCGTCTCGCGCGGACGGGTCCGGAACGGCGGGACGGTGAACGTGCGCGGCCAGGGACTTTCGAGCACCACCAAGGTCGTGTTCCTGGGAGGCCGGGGGCGCGCCGACGACGTCGCCGTCCGCGTCCAGGCAGCGAGCGACCGCACTGTGGCGGTCAAGGTGCCCTACTCAGCCTCCAGCGGGCCGCTGTCGGCCTGGGCCAGCCGCAGCGTGCACTCCAACCCTTCGCCGCCGCTGAAGATCGTCCCCGCCCCGGCGCCGCAGCCCAGCCCCCGGCTCACGCCCGCTCCGGGACCGGTGGAGCCCGGCGCGCCGCACCTCGAGACGGCCCTCAGCTCCGGCACCGTCTTCGTCGGCGGACGAGGAGCCGGCTTCTCGTACCGGATCGTGGACGGCGGACCGGCGTCGGTCTCCGTCACGCTGGTGCGCCTGTCCGACAGCTCGGTCGTCAAGAGCTGGACGGCGGACGCGGTACCGAACGGCGAGGTGCAGACGATCGGCTGGAACCAGGCCGCGCCGGACGGCCGCTACGCCTTCCGCATGACGGCCCGCGGACCCTCCGGAGCCGCTTCCCAGAACGCCGGCGCGGACGACACCACGCGCGACGCGTTCGACCTGCACGGCTACATCTTCCCGCTGCGGGCCAAGCACACCTACGGCGACGGCTTCGGCGCGCCGCGCGCCGGCCACCGCCACCAGGGCCAGGACGTGATGGCCAGCTGCGGCGTCCCGATCAGGGCGGCCCGCGGCGGCAAGGTGAAGGCCGCCAAGTACCAGGGGGCGGCCGGGAACTACGTGGTGATCGACGGGGCGGGCACGGGCCAGGACTTCTTCTACGCCCACCTGAAGACCCCGTCGCCGCTGAGCGCCGGCGACCACGTCGACACGGGTCAGGTCATCGGCAACGTGGGCCAGACCGGCGATGCCACGGCCTGCCACCTGCACTTCGAGATCTGGAGCGCGCCCGGCTGGTACTCGGGCGGCCACGCGATCGACCCCACGCCGTCGTTGAAGGCCTGGGACGCGTACAGCTAGACCGCCGCCGGCGTGAGTCCCTCCCACGACATGGGAGGGATCTGGCCTCCCACGATCACTCCCACTCGATGGTCCCCGGCGGCTTGGACGTGATGTCCAGCACCACCCGGTTGACCTGCGGGATCTCGTTGATCATGCGCGAGGCGATCTTCTCCAGCAGGTCGTAGGGCAGGCGCGCCCAGTCGGCGGTCATGGCGTCGTCGCTGGTGACCGCGCGGATGACGACGACGTAGCCGTAGCTGCGCTCGTCTCCCTGCACGCCCACCGTGCGCAGGTCGCCCGGCAGCACGCAGAACGACTGCCACAGCTCGCGGTACAGCCCGGCCGAGCGGATCTCGTCCTGGAGCACGAAGTCGGCGTCGCGCAGCAGCTCCAGGCGCTCCTTGGTGACCTCGCCGCCCACCACGCGTATGGCCAGTCCCGGCCCCGGTAACGGCTGGCGCCAGACGAGCCGCTCGGCCATGCCCAGCTCGGCCCCCACCTGGCGCACCTCGTCCTTGAACAGCGAGCGCAGCGGCTCCACCAGCTCGAACTTGAGATCGTCGGGCAGCCCACCCACGTTGTGGTGCGACTTGATCGTGGCGGTGCCGTGACCGCCGCCGGACTCGATCACGTCCGAGTAGAGGGTGCCCTGCACCAGGAAGCGCGGGTTGCCCAGCTCCAGCGCCTGCTCCTCGAAGACGCGGATGAACTCCTCGCCGATGATCTTGCGCTTGCGCTCCGGCTCGGTGACGCCGGCCAGCCGGTCGAGGAAGCGGTCCTCGGCGTCGACCGCCACGAGCGGCACCTGGAACTTGTCGCGGAAGGCGGCGATGACCTGGTCGCCCTCGTTCTTGCGCAT
>JAXDIC010000158.1:0-4843 GCA_034664185.1 Thermoleophilaceae bacterium | reverse complement strand
GGGCTGATCCACATCTCAGAGCTCTCCTGGAGCCACGTCAACCACCCGTCGGAGATCCTCTCGATCGGCCAGACCGTGCCGGTCAAGGTGCTCGACATCGACCGCGACCGCCAGCGCATCTCCCTCGGCCTCAAGCAGACCCAGGAGGACCCGTGGCAGCGCGTGGTGGACAGCTACCAGCTGGGCGACGAGCTGGAGGGCAAGGTGACCAAGGTGGTCAGCTTCGGCGCGTTCGTCGAGATCCTCGACGGCGTCGAGGGCCTCGTGCACATCTCCGAGCTCGCCCAGCACCACGTCGAGAACCCGCGCGAGGTGGTCAACCAGGGCGACGTGATCCGCGTCAAGATCCTCGAGATCGACTCCGAGCGCCGGCGCCTCAGCCTGAGCGCCAAGCGCGTCGAGGACCAGGTGCTGCCGCTGAGCGGCTCCAACGTCATCCCGCCCTCGGGTGGCGACGGTGGCGACGGGGACGACGAGATCGGCGAGGTGCGCGACCTGGGACTGTCGGACGACGTGTTCGCGGGCGGCGAGGAGGCGGCCGTGGAGAACGGCGGCGACCCGGCCGCCGAGCCGGAGCCGGCTGCCGAGTCTCAGCCCGTGGCCGACGCCCAGCCCGCCGCTGAGGCCGAGCCCGCGGCGGACGCCGAAGCCGAGCCCGCGGCCGAGCCCGAACCGGAAGCCGAGCCCGCTCCCGAAGCGAAAGCCGAGCCGGCCGCCGAAGCCGACGCCGAGCCGGTCGCGGCCGACGCCGAGCCGCCGGCGGAGCCCGCCGAGGCTCCCGCGGGCGAGGGCGACGAGCCCAAGGCCTGAGCCGTGGCGGGCGATGACGCCCGCGGCGGTATCCCGTTCGTCGGGCTGACCGGGGGCATCGCGGCGGGGAAGTCCG
Source organism: Thermoleophilaceae bacterium (assembly GCA_034664185.1). Lineage (GTDB taxonomy): Bacteria > Actinomycetota > Thermoleophilia > Solirubrobacterales > Thermoleophilaceae > AC-37. The sequence continues at coordinate 3,957 of JAXDIC010000158.1, read as the reverse complement.
AGGCGCTCCTCGCGCTCGAGCGGTTGGGCGCGGCGACGCTGTCCAGCGACGCGGTGGTTCACGAGCTGCTGGCCAGCGACGAGGCCCGCGACGAGCTGGTCGCCCGGCTGGGTCCCGACGTGGCGCCCGGCGGCAAGGTGGATCGCGACGCGGTGGGGGCGCTGGTGTTCGAGCGCCCGGAGGACCGCGAGTGGCTGGAGGGCTACCTGTGGCCGAGGGTGGGCCAGCGAATCGTGGCCTGGCGCGACGAGCTTCGCCGGCTCGACCCCCAGCCTCGCGCGGCGGTGGTGGAGGTGCCGCTCCTGTTCGAGTCCGGCATGGAGGCAGCCTTCGATCACACGATCGCGGTGGTCGCGGACGACGAGTTGCGGTCGGAGCGGATGGGCGAGCGGGGGCACACGGGGGTGGCCTCGCGCGAGTCGCGGCAGCTCAGCCAGGACGAGAAGGCGGAAAGAGCGGACTTTGCCGTGCGAAACGACGCTACCGTCGAGGAGTTGGAGCAAGAGTTGTCCCGACTCCTTGAAAGGATGGGAGCCTGATCGAGAGCAGCGCTCGACCCTCGCCCCGCATCTACCGGTCGCGGCCTCGCAGAGGCGCGCTCCGCCGCCGGCGATTCACAGCGCTTCTGGTGCTGGCCGCCGTCGTGGGCGGAGCCGCGCTCTGGTTCGGGCCGGGCGAGAAGGCCCTGCGCGAGATCACCCTCCCGCTCCGGCACGAGGACATCATCCGGCAGCAGGCGGCCAGGAAGCACCTCGATCCAGCCTTCGTCGCGGCCGTCATCTACCAGGAGTCCAAGTTCAACGCCCGGACGTCGCCGGCGGGGGCCGAGGGGCTTATGCAGATCCTGCCGAGCACGGCCAAGTTCATCGCCAGGCGAACCGGCGGCACGGCGTTCGTGCCCAGCGACCTGGGCACCCCGCAGGTCAACATCGCCTACGGCACCTACTACCTCCGTTACCTGCTCGATCGCTACGGAGGCAGGGCCACCCAGGCCATCGCCGCCTACAACGCCGGCGAGACCAACGTGGACAAGTGGGTCCGGCAGGCCGGCGGCCCGGACAGGTTCACCGCCTCGAGCATCCCGTTCCCGGAGACGCGCGCGTACGTGAAGAGCGTCAAGCAGCACCAGAAGGACTACCGCTCCCACTACCCCAAGGAGCTGGGCTACAGGTAGCGCCCGTCGCCCTGGAACGGGCGAGCGGTTAGGCTCGGTCGGTGACGCGTTTCGCACGAGCGGCGGTCGTGGCCGCAGCGGCGGTGCTGGCATGCCTCGTCGCGTCGCCGGGGGCGAGTGCCGCGCCCTGCCCCGGGCTGTACACGGTTCAGACCCAAGCGGACGAGTCCGACAGCGGCGCTTTCGGCGATCCCGGCCCCGATGGCGTGGTTTCGCTGCGCGAGGCGCTGAACTTCGCCGACAACGACGGAACGTGCAGCACCATCGTGCTCCCCGCCGGCACATACCGCCTGACGGCCGGTCAGCTGCTGGTCTCCGACAACAACCTCCTGAAGATCAATGGCGCGGGCGCGCGCAGCACCGCGATCGACGGTGGCGGTGCCAGCCGGGTCCTCTTGAACCAGAACACGAGTAACGACACGGCGCTGTCGGGGATGACGATTCGCAATGGCAACGACACCACCGGCGGCGGCATCCGAAACACTGGCATTCTGACGCTCGGCGGCGTCACGCTGACGGGCAATCACGCGATGATCCAGGGAGGCGCGATCGAGAGCGCGGCCAGCACCTCGCTGACCTTGGACAACAGCACGCTGGCGGGCAACGTGGCCGGCAACGCGGGGATAGACGCGGGGCGCGGAGGCGGGCTGTGGAACAACGGCCTGGCGTTCGTCCGCGACACCACTTTCAGCGGCAACTCCGCCACGTCGGGCTCAGGCGGCGGAATGGGCGAGGGCGGCGGCCTCTACAGCAGCGGCACCGCGCATCTGACCTCAGACACCTTCGTCGGCAACAGCGCGGGACTGGGCGGCAACGTGCGCTCGACCTCGACGGGCGCGGACACGTTCGACAACCTCTTCTCCGGCGGTACCCCGACGAACTGCGCGGTGGCGATTTCGGACGTCGTGCTCAGCTCGCCCTCCGCGCACGATCAGAGCATGTCCAGCGACGGAACCTGCGTGCCCAGCGGCAGGACGGGCCTGGACCTGAAGCTCGGCCCGCTGCTCGACAACGGCGGCCCGACGGACACCCACGCGCTGCTTGCCGGCAGCCCGGCCGTGGGGGCGATCCCCTCCTCGGCCTCCACCCTGGGGTGCGATCACCTCATCCCGGCGACAGACCAGCGCGGCCTCGCGCGGCCTCAGGGACCGATAGATTCGGGCTGCGACGTCGGCTCCTTCGAGCAGGTCCAGAGCGCCAACCTGGCGATCTCCATGGCCGACGCCCCGGACCCGGTTGGCTCGGGCCGCGCGCTGACCTACACCCTCCACGTCAGCTCCACCGGACCGGCCAACGACGCGACCCAGCCGACCGTCACAGACACGCTGCCGGGTGGCCTGGCCGCGACGGCGGTAACGCCCTCTCAGGGCGGGTGCTCCGGCACGACGACGGTCACCTGCGCGCTCGGCACGCTCCAGAACGGGGCCGTCGCCACGATCGCGATCAAGGTCACCGCGCCGCTCCCCGGCACGCTGACCAGCACGGCTTCGGTCGCCTCGCCGCGCCCCGACGCCAATCCCGCCGACAACAGCGCGACGGCGCTGACGACGGTCAAGGCGGTGGGGACCAACGGCAACGACAACCTGGTCGGCACCGCGGGCAACGACGTCATCTGCGGGCTGCTCGGCAACGACACGATCGACGGGCTCGCGGGCAACGACACGCTCTGGGGCGACGCCTGCAACGACAAGGTCAAGCTCGTCTTCCCGGCGGCCAAGAAGAAGAAGGACGGCAACGACAAGCTGATCGGCGGCCCCGGCAACGACGCGCTCTACGGCGCGGGCGGCAACGACACGCTGACCGGCGGCCCCGGCAACGACAGGCTCTACGGGGGCGGCGGCAACGACAAGCTGACCGGCGGCGCTGGCGTAGACAGCTTCTTCGGCGGCGCGGGCAACGACACGATCTCCGCCCGCGATCACGTGAAGGAGACGATCGACTGCGGCAAGGGCAAGGACCGCGCGACCGTGGACAAGAAGGACAAGGTCAAGGGCTGCGAGACGGTGAAGCGAGCTAAGAACTAGGCGCACGGGCGGCCGCGCCCACGCCGCCGGATCCCACTGCTAGCGTGAATCCGGCATGCCCAGGTTCGAGGTAAATGCGGCCTACGAGGCCATAGCCGACCAGCCCAAGGCCCGCGACGGGCTGGCCGAGGGCATCGAGGCCGGCGAGCGCTTCCAGACCCTGCTGGGGGTCACCGGCTCGGGCAAGACGGCCACGATGGCCTTCGCGATCGAGAAGGTCCAGCGCCCGACCCTCGTGATCGCCCACAACAAGACGCTGGCCGCCCAGCTGTGCAACGAGTTCCGCGAGTTCTTCCCGAACAACGCGGTCGAGTACTTCGTCTCGTACTACGACTACTACCAGCCCGAGGCGTACGTCCCCAGCCAGGACCTCTACATCGAGAAGGACAGCTCGATCAACGACGAGATCGACCGACTCCGCCACTCGGCCACCTCCGCGCTTCTCGCCCGCCGCGACGTGATCATCGTGGCCAGCGTGTCCTGCATCTACGGCCTGGGCTCGCCGGAGCGCTACGACGCGATGATGGTCCTGCTCAAGAAGGGCGACGTCGTGGACCGCGACGAGATCCTGCGCAAGCTGGTCGACAACCAGTACAGCCGCAACGACCAGGCGCTGGGCCGCGGCAAGTTCCGGGTTCGCGGCGAGACGCTCGAGGTGTTCCCGGCCTACTCCGAGACCGCCTTCCGGGCCCAGTTCTTCGGCGACGAGATCGAGTCGATCCAGCACTTCGACCCGCTCACCGGCGAGTTGATGGGCGA
>JAXDIC010000095.1:0-7169 GCA_034664185.1 Thermoleophilaceae bacterium | reverse complement strand
GCGCCATCGCGGCAGAGCACCCACTACACCTACAAGGGCCAGTGCATCGCGTTCAACCAGCGCGACCAGAACGTGACCACGCCGTTCTCGCCGCTCAGCCCCACCAGCCCGCCGCAGACGATCACCTACCGGACCATGCGCTCCGTGCACGGCCCGGTGTTCGCCTTCGCCACCGTGCACGGCGCGCCGGTGGCGCTGGCCAAGGCGAAGGGGGTGGACTTCCACGAGATCAGCGCGGCGGTGCCGTTCATGCGCCTCGCCGAGAACGAGCCGCGCAACGCCAGCCAGTTCATGTCGATCATGGGCGCCTTCCCGGGCACGGAGAACTGGTTCTACGCCGACCGCAACGACGTCGCGTTCCAGCAGTCCGGTCTGTTCCCCCGGCACGCGCCGGGCAGCGACGTGGACCGGCCCTTCGTGGGCGACGGCCGCGCCGACTGGCAGGGCTTCAACCCCAACGGCTACACGTTCAAGACGATCCCGGCCTCGCACCGCCCGCGCGCGCTCAACCCCAAGCGCGACCGCGGCGTGATCGTCTCCTGGAACAACAAGGAGGCGCCCGGCTGGCGGAAGGGCCCGAGCGAGTGGAGCAACGGACCGGTTCACCGGGCCCTCATCCTCCAGAACCACCTGTTCTCCCAGGCCAAGGCCGGGGGCGGCAAGGTGGACCTCACGGCTCTCACGCGCGCGGTGAACCTGTCGGCCACCACCGACCTGCGCGGCGAGGACGACTACCCGCTGATGCGCAAGGCGATCGGGAAGGCCACGGGGGCGGACGAGCAGATGCTTCGCATCCTCGACGACTGGGTCAAGTCGGGGAGCAACCGCCTGGACGCCAACGGGGACAACGTGTACGACCACAGCGCCGCGGTCGCGCTGATGGATGCGTGGTGGAAGCGCTTCGTGCGCGCCGAGTTCCAGCCTGTGCTGGGCAAGCAGCTGTTCGATCACGTGGAGTCGAGGGTCCTGTCGCTGGACGGCTTCGGCTGGGATTGGGCCACCCAGGTCAACAAGGACCTCCGCAGCGTGCTTGGCATGCGCGAGCGCGGGCGCTACTCGCGGATCTACTGCGGCGGGCCGGTGGCGCATACGGCCAAGGGACGCAAGCGCGCGCGCCGTCGCTGCCGCAACGCGCTGCTGGTGACCCTGCGCGGCGCGGTGGCCCAGGTCAAGCAGCAGATGGGTCCCGACCCGTCGCAGTGGAAGGTGCCGGCCACGTGCCCGAAGACCAGCCCGGAGTCGTGCGACCAGATCGTGCCCAACACCGCCGGCGCCGTGGACACGCCGCCCTTCCCGTGGCAGAACCGCGGCACCTACCACCAGGTGGTGGAGGTGGGCGGCCACCGCTAGGGCGGCCGGTCGGCTAGACCGGCAGCTCCTCCTCCAGCGTGGCCAGGACGTGCTCCGCGCCCGTCGCGCGCAGCTCCTCCACGGAGAAGTGCCCCGTGGCCACCGCAACCGCGATCGCGCCGGCGCCGTGCGCGGCCTCGACGTCCAGCGGCGTGTCGCCCACCACCAGCGCGCGCCCCGGGTCCAGCGGCTGGCCCAGGGTCACGCCGCCGCGCTCGATGGCCCTGCGGGTGAGCGTCACGCGGTCCGGTGAATCCGAGCCGTAGCCGCCGAAGCAGAAGTAGTGGTTCAGCTCGGCGCGCGCCAGCTTGATGTGGGCCGCCGCCTCCGTCCCGCCGGTGGTCAGGCCCAGCGGGTAGCCGTCGTCGTGCAGCTGCTCCAGGCGCTCGGGCACGCCGGGCAGCACGCGGTAGCCGGCCGACTCGGCGACGGCCCGCGGCAGGTGCCGCTGCCGGCGCACCAGCACCTGTGCCAGCTCGCTGGCCGAGGGGGCGTGTCCCACCACCGCCTCGAACGTGCGGCGGCCCACCTCGGGGTCGGTCATGCCCGCGTCGGAGAAGCGCCCGATGTCGGCGGGAACGCCGTAGAGGTCCTGGAACGCCTGGCGCCAGGACACCGCTCCGGCGCCGCCGGAGTCGATCAGCGTGCCGTCGATGTCGAACAGGACGACCAGTGGGCGATCTGCGCCGGGCATGACGGCGCAAAACTACCCGCTTTGCGGGTTGATCCAACCGCCGGATTTGCCGATTACAGCCTGATGGACAGGTGGATCGCTCGGCGACACGGCGCCGATGCCTTGGGCGACGGGTCGCCCGAGAGCGGGGAGGTTCGCGTGATGGCGCGTACGGGTGCCTACCTGTACGCGGCTGGGGCCACCCTGGCGCTGCTCTGGCTCGCGCTGCCCCACCCGGCCGCCAGCCAGGACCTGGTGCTGGTGGGCGTCCTCGCGCTGGCGTACGCCGGCGCCGCGCTGCTCTGGTACGTCGGCCACAGGCTGCGACGCGGATGGTTCGACCTGGTGGTCGCGGCAGGCACGCTGATGATCAGCGTCGCCGTGCACTTCAGCGGCCACACGACCCCGTTCGTCCTCTTCTTCCTGTGGAGCAACGTGTACGCCTGGTACTTCCTCCCGCGCGGGCGCGCGGCGCTCCAGCTCGCCCTGATCGGCGTGGCGTACGGAGTGGTGCTCGCGGTCGGAGATCACGTGACTCCCCCCGAGGGCAACAGGGGCGGCCTGATCCCGTTCCTCGGCCCGGGCGCCGCGCGCTGGCTGATCACCATCGGCACGCTGCTGGTCGCCGGGATGCTCGTCACCGCCCTGCACGAGCGAGTGGAACGGCTCATCCGGCGCCTGACCGAGGAGCGCAACTTCGTGTCGAGCGTCGTCGAGACGGCGTCCGCCCTGGTGATGGTCTTTGGCCTGGACGGGCGGCTCCTGGCGTTCAATCCCGCGTGCGAGACGACCACCGGCTATGGCGCCGAGGAGATCCACGAGTCCCACATCTCGGAGTTCCTGCTGCCACCCGAGGAGATCGAGCGCGCCCGCCGGGAATGGGAGCACGTGCTGACGGGGGGACGCGCCTCGTTCGAGTCCCACCTGGTCACGCGCGACGGCGATCGGCGCCTGATCGCCTGGTCCGTCGTGCTCGGCCGCGACGCCGTGGGCGATCCCGACCACGTCGTGGCCACGGGAACGGACATCACCGAGCGCAAGCGCGGAGAGCGTGAGCTGGGCCGCCGGGCGCAGCGCCAGGCGGCCGTGGCCGAGCTGGGCCGGAAGGGCCTGGAGGGGCTGCCGCTGCCACAGCTCACCGCGCAGTCGGCCGCGCTGGTGGCCAAGCACCTGGACCTCGATCACTGCCAGGTGTGGGAGCAGACGCCATACAACGGCGATCTGCTGCTCACCGCGGCGGTCGGCTTCGGCGCGGGCGAGGTCGGACGGCTGACCATCGCCGCCGAGGAGGACACGCAGCCGGGCTTCACGATCAACGCGGAGGGCCCCGTCGTGGTCGACGACTTCGCCGAAGAGCGGCGCTTCTCGCCGCCCGTGCCGCTGATCGACAGCGGGGTGGTCAGCGGCCTGAGCGTCGCGATCCCGGGCCGGCGGCGCCCGTTCGGCGCCATCGGCGGACAGACGACCAGCCGACGCTCGTTCACCCACGACGAGGCGCTCTTCCTCCAGTCAGTCGCGCACGTGCTGGCCGCCGCCATCGAGCGCTGGCGCTCGGAGGAGGCGATCAGGCACAACGCGCTGCACGACCCGCTCACCTCGCTGCCCAACCGCGCGCTGTTCCTCGATCGTCTGGCCCACGTGCTCACCAAGCGCGACCCCAAGGCGTCGCAGGCGGCAGTGATGTTCCTGGACGTCGACAACTTCAAGCTGATCAACGACAGCCTGGGCCACGAGGCGGGCGATCGGCTGCTCAAGGCCATCGGCCCGCGCCTGGGGGAGGCGCTGCGGCCCACCGACTCCGTGGCCCGCTTCGGCGGCGACGAGTTCGTGGTGCTCTGCGAGGAGGTTGGCGACGGCCGCGACGCGCTGATCGTCGCCGAGCGCCTCCAGAAGGCCCTGAGCGCACCGTTCGTCCTCGACGGCGAGGAGCACTTCCTGACGGCCAGCATCGGCGTGGCGCTGGCCACCGGCCGCTACGAGGACCCGGACCCGTTGATGCGCGACGCCGACGCGGCCATGTACCGCGCCAAGGAGCGCGGGCGCGCGCAGTGCGAGCTGTTCGACGACGCGATGCGCAGCCAGGTGCGCGGCCGGCTGCGGATGGAGAACGCGATGCGCGGTGTGATCGACCGCAACGAGCTGCGCACCTACTACCAGCCGATCGTCTCGCTGGCGGACGGCTCGATCACCGGCCTCGAGGCGCTCATGCGCTGGCACCACGAGGGCCTGGGCCCGGTGTCGCCGATCGAGTTCATCCCGATCGCCGAGGACACCGGGCTGATCGTCCCGCTCGGCGCCTGGATCCTCGAGGACGCCTGCAAGCAGATCGTTCTCTGGGAGCAGGAGCTGGGTGTGGTACCGCCGCCCATCTCGGTCAACCTCTCGCCGCGCCAGGTCGCCCACGCCGAGCTCGTTCCCATGGTGGCCGACGTGCTCGAGCGGACCGGCGTGCGGGCCGACCGCCTGGCGCTCGAGATCACCGAGAGCGTTCTGATCAGCGAGGCGGAGTCGCCCTGGAACACCCTCCAGGCGCTCAAGAAGCTGGGCGTGACGCTGATGCTCGACGACTTCGGCACCGGGTACTCGTCGCTCAGCTACCTCAAGCGGTTCCCGGTGGACGTGCTCAAGATCGACCGGACGTTCGTGGACGGGCTCGGCAGCGAGGCCGAGGACTCGGCGATCGTGAAGGCCGTGGTCGGTATGGCGAAGGCGCTGGACCTTGGCGTCGTGGCCGAGGGGGTCGAGACCGAGCAGCAGCTGCAGTGCCTGCGGGAGCTGGGCTGCGAGCGCGGCCAGGGCTTCCTCTTCGGGCGTCCGCGCCCGGCGGCCGACACCACGCCGCTGCTCGGGCCAGGGGACGCCTGGATGCCCCAGCTGCCGGGCCGCTCCGCACAGGTCTGAGCCCTTCGGGGCCATACGCGGGATCTGCCGCCCGCTTTGGTATCCATCAGCGCCCATGGCCGGCGCCGTCACCACCCTTCCCGTACGCGAGTTCTCGGCACAGCTGGCTGGCAAGCAGCCCACGCCGGGCGGCGGCAGCGCGGCCGCGCTGGCCGGGGCGCTGGGCGCCGGGCTGGTCAGCATGGTGTGCAACTTCACCGTCGGGCGTGAGAAGTTCGCCGACGTGGAGGAGGAGGTCCAGCGCGTGCTGGCGCGGTCGGAGGAGCTGCGGGCGGAGCTGGAGCAGGCCGTCGACGACGACGTGGCCGCGTACGGCGGCTACGGTCAGGCGCAGTCGCTCCCGAAGGGCACCGAGGAGCAGCAGCGTGTGCGCTCCCAGGCGCTCCAGGCGGCGCTGCGCGACAGCGCGTCGGTGCCGCTGGGCGTGGCTGAGCGGTGCGCGGAGCTGCTCCAGCTGGCGCTCCGGGCGGCCGAGTTGGGCAACCCGTACCTCATCAGCGACGCCGCCGTGGGCGCCGAGCTGGCCGCCGCCGCGCGCAGCTCGGCCGAGCTCAACGTGCGGCTCAACCTGGGCGGCATCCAGGACCAGGGGTTCGCGCGCGACGCTCGCGAGCGGCTGGACGCGATTGCCGCGCGGGTGGGCGGCCGCGAGCTGGTGGAGCGCACGGCCGCGGTGGTGGGGGAGAGGGCGCCGTGAGCGCGCGGGTGCTGGACGGGCGGGCCGTGGCCGCCGCGCTCAAGGACGAGCTGCGGGCGGACGTCGCCGCCGCGGGGGGCGACCCGGGCCTGGCGATCGTGCGGGGCGGGGGGGACCAGGCCGCCGAGATGTACGCGCGCCGGCTCGAGGCGCTGTGCCAAGAGCTGGGGGTGCGATCGCGCGTGGTGGAGGTGCCCGCCGGGGCCTCGACGGCCGACGCGATCGCCCAGGTTCAGGAGCTCAACGGGGACGCGGCCGTGGCGGGCATCCTGGTGCAGCTGCCGCTGCCGGAGGGGCTGGACGCCACCGCCGTGGTGTCGGCGGTCGACCCGCTCAAGGACGTCGACGGCGTCACCCCCGCCAACGCGGGGCGGCTGTTCCTCGGGCTGCCGGCGCTGGCGCCGGCCACGCCGCTCGCGGTCATGGAGCTGCTGGCTCGCCACGGCATCGAGCTGGCCGGCAAGCGCGCGGTGGTGGTCGGGCGCAGCAACATCACGGGTAAGCCGCTGGCGCTTCTGCTGCTGCGCGAGCACGCAACGGTCACCATCTGCCACTCGCGCACGCCGGACCTAGGGGCCGTCACGCGCCAGGGCGAGCTGGTGGTCGCGGCCGCCGGCCGGGCGGGGCTGGTCACGGGCCAGATGGTCTCGCCCGGGTCCGTGGTGGTCGACGTGGGGACCAACATGGTCGACGGCAAGCTCGTTGGCGACGTGGTCTACAACGAGGTGGCCGAGGTCGCCTCGGCCGCATCGCCCGTTCCGGGCGGCGTCGGCCCGCTCACCAACCTGATGCTCGTGCGCAACCTCCTGGAGGCGGCACGGCTGCAGGCCGAAGCCGGCGCTGGGGCTACGCCCGCTCGACCGTGATCGCGAACGTGGCCGAGCGGCCCTCGCCGGGCGGTACCAACTGCAGGTCCTTGCCGCTGACCAGCGCGTTGGTGGGCGCGGTCATCGGCTCGAAGCAGATCAGGTCGTCCTCGGGCGGCGCGTACACCTGCGCGTAGCGGTAGCCGCCCACGAAGTCCACGGAGATCCGCCGCCCGCCCCCGGCCAGCACGAAGCTAGCCGGGTCGGCCAGGTCGGTGAAGCCGTCGTCGTAGGTGCGCTCGCCCAGCGGGCCGGGCGGGATGTCGACCGGCTCGGTGTCGCCGGTGGGGATCAGGCGCTGGTCTGCGATCAGGCGGCTGCGCACCGGCAGCTCGACGTGCCAATCGGCGCGCGGCACGTCGGGCAGCTGGAGGTAGGGGTGAAAGCCGAACGAGATCGGCACGGCCATGTTCTGCGTCGCCGTGATGCCCGTGCGGATCGTCAGCGTGGATCCGCGCAGGCTGGCGTCGATCCGCAGATCGTGCGGGAAGGGAAAGACCTCGAGGTACTCGGGGTGAGCGCCGAAGTCGAGCCGTGCCGAGAGACGCGCGTCGGTGGCGTCGGCGTTGGTTCCCATCGCCTCCCAGTAGGGCGACGCGCCCAGCAGGCCGTGGATGGGCAGCCCGTTGGGGTCGCGCTTGATGAGCGGCGACTCGGGGTCGAGCTCGACCGCGCGGCCGGC
>JAXDIC010000093.1:0-2972 GCA_034664185.1 Thermoleophilaceae bacterium | reverse complement strand
GCTGCCGGTCACCGTTCGCCAGGCGCGCGATCGGCTGCGCGGCGCCGGGCTCCTGCCCGAGCCGGTGGCGCCGCCGCCGTCCGCGCCCCCGCGGCGGCGTCCCTTCGCGCGCCGCGCGCCCGCGGCGGTGGAGCTGCGCGGCGTGTGGCACGAGCTGCGCGACGGGCCGGCCATCCTGCGCGGCATCGACCTGCGGCTGGACCCGGGGGAGCGGGTGGTGCTGATGGGCCGCAACGGGGCCGGCAAGAGCACGCTGCTGCGCCACGCCAAGGGGCTGCTCGAGCCCACGCGCGGGCGGGTGTCGCGGGCGGGCGAGGTCGCTCTCCTGATGCAGAACCCGGGCGACTACCTGATCCACGAGCGCGCCGACCAGGAGGTGGACGCAGCGGGCCTGGCCGCCGCCGGGCTCGAAGGTCGCGGGGGCGCCGACCCGCGCGACCTCTCAGGCGGGGAGCGCCAGCGGCTGGCCCTGGAGATCGTGCTGGCCGCCGGGCGCCCGGCGGCGGTGTGCCTGGACGAGCCCACGCGCGGCATGGACCGCTCCTGGAAGGCGAACCTGGCGGGCCGGCTGGCCGCGCTGGCCGGGGACGGCTGCGCGGTGCTGGTGGCCACGCACGACACCGAGTTCGCCGCCGAGCTGGCCGATCGCGTGGTGCTGCTCGGTCAGGGCGACGTGATCGCGGACGGGCCGGTGGGCGAGGTGCTGACCGGCGGCTGGCACTTCAGCACCGAGGTGGCGCGCGTGCTGGGTGGGGCCGGCGGCGCGCTGACCCCCGAGAGCGGCGCGCGGACGCTGCGGCGGGAGCTGGTTCCGTGAGCTGGCAGATGGCCGCCGTGGCTGTGCTGGTGCTCGCGCTGGTGAGCGGGTTCGTCTGGTACGAGCACTCGCGCCCGCCGTCGCGCGTCCTGGCGCTGGTGGCCGCGCTGGCGGCCCTGGCGGTGGTCGGGCGCATCGCCTTCGCGCCGCTGCCCAACGTCAAGCCCGCGACGACCGACGTGATCATGTTCGCCGGCTACGCGCTGGGCGGAGCCCCCGGGTTCGCCACCGGCGCCATCGCGGCGCTGATCTCCAACTTCTTCTTCGAGCAGGGGGCGTGGACCCCGTGGCAGATGACCGGCTGGGCGCTGGTGGGCGTTGGCGGCGCCGTGCTGGCGCGGCTCGCTGGGCGAGAGCTGGGGCGCTGGCCGCTGGCCGTGGCCTGCGGGCTGGCCGGCCTCGGGTTCGGCGCGGTGATGGACACCTACCAGTGGACGCTCGCGTCGCACCAGGACCTGCCCACGTGGCTCGTGGTGTCGGGTACGTCGCTGCCCTACAACCTGGCGCACGCGATCGGCAACTTCCTCTTCTGCCTCGCGCTGGGCCCGGCGTTCGTGCGCGCGCTGGCGCGTTACCGGCGGCGCTTCGAGATCCGCTGGGCGGCGGCTCCCGCGGGTGCCTCGGCGGCGTCGCTGGTCGTGCTCGCGTGCGTCGTCGCGGCGCTGGTTCAAGCGCCGCCCGCCACGGCCTCGTCGACCAGCGGCGCACTGTCCTACCTGCGCGGCGCGCAGAACGGCGACGGTGGCTTCGGCGCGGTGCCGGGCGCGTCGTCCAACCAGCTCTACACCGGCTGGGCGGCGCTGGGCATGGCCGCCGGGGGACGCAGCCCGGCCGAGCCGGGACGGGGCGGGCGTTCGGCGATCGACTACATACGCGCGCACGCCGGCAGCCTCAACGACGTTGGCGAGCTGGAGCGCACGATCCTCGTGCTGCGCGCCGGCGCGGTGTCGCCGCGGAGCTTCGCCGGGCGCAACCTGGTCAGCGAGCTGCTGCACCAGCAGCGCGGCGGGGGGTCGTTCGAGAAGCTGGTCAACCACACGGCGTTCGGCGTGCTGGCGCTGCGCGCGGGCGGGGTGGCCGGCAAGCCGGTCAGCCGCGCGGGGGGCTGGCTCGCGCGTCAGCAGAACGGCGACGGCGGTTTCGGCTTCGCCCCGGGTTCGCCCAGCGAGGTGGACGACACCGGGGCCGCGCTGCAGGCGCTGGCCGCCGCGGGCCTCGGCGGCAAGCGCGTGACCCGCGCAGTGGCCTACCTGCGACGCACCCAGAACGCCGACGGCGGCTTCGGCCAGTACGCGGAGTCCGACTCCAACGCCCAGTCCACGGCGTGGGCCGTGCAGGGACTCGTCGCCGCGGGCCGCGGCCCCGACTCGGTCAAGCGAGGCGGCCACTCCCCGCTGGCCTTCATCCGGTCGCTGGCCAGAGCCGGCGGCAGCATCCGCTACTCGCGCCACAGCTCGCAGACGCCGGTGTGGGTCACCTCGCAGGCGATCACCGCGCTGGCCCGCAAGCCGTTCCCGCTGCGGCCGGTGGCGGCGCGGTCGGCGGCGGCTCGGGCGCGGGCGGCGGGCGCGGGCCCAAGCGGGGGCAAGAAGGGCCGCCATGCCCGGGGCGCGAGCCGCAAGGCGTCATCCTCCGCGGGGCACGGCACGTCCGATCGCGGCGTCGTGCCGGTTGGCGGCGCGCGCGCGGCGCAGCTCCGGCGCGCGGCTCAGCGCGTGGCCGCGCCGTCCCACTCGGATGGACCCTCCGCGGCGGTGGTCCTGGTGCTGGCCGGAGGCGGACTGCTGCTGCTGGGCGCGGGCGGCTGGTGGCGCACGCAGCGGCGGCTGCGCGACGCCGTCTAGTCCACGCGACGGCGTCCCCTCAGCCCGCCGGCAATAACCCGGCTGCCCGGTTTCAGTCCTCTTTGGGGCTCCCGCCGGGCGACTGACCGGGAGCGCTTGGCGGCAACGGCGGGGACCACGACTGACCGGGCGGCCCGCCCGGTGGCGCCGCCGGCGGCGGTGGTGGGGGAGGGGTCATCGGCGCTGCGCCGCCGGGCGGCGCCGCGGGTGGCGGCTGAAACGCCGGAGGAGGCCGAAACGCCGGAGGAGGCTCGTCCGGCGGACCTGGCGGGCGCGGCTCCGGCGGTGACGGCGCGCTTTCCGCGCCGCCC
>JAXDIC010000090.1:0-5699 GCA_034664185.1 Thermoleophilaceae bacterium | reverse complement strand
CGATGTCGATCCCGCCGGCTTTCACGCCATGGGCGATCTGGTCGTCGTTGGACGAGTCGTAGGCGTAGACCGCAGCGGCGCCCACGAGCAGGGTCGCGATTGCCGCCGCGAGAGCTATGAAGGAGCGCTGTCTCATCGCGGGCTTGTTGATCTTAGAAGCGTGGAAGTACATACGATTGCAATCGCATTTTCGCGCGTTACGGACGCATACCTGCGCGCCAGGTTGGAAGTTGGCGCTAGCGGTTCTGCGCGATCTCGCGCCGTGCCAGCACCGCGTCGACCGCGGCGAGGATGCGGGCGCGCGAGCGAGCGGCGCGCTCGTAGTCGCGCAGGACCTGGAGGTCGTCGCTCTCCAGCGAGTCCAGGAGCGAGACGACCTCGTCGGGATCGAGGTCGTCGTAGTGCTCGACCGGAGGCGCTGGCCGATCGTCGTCGGGCTCCTGTCCGTTGCTGGTCGGCGGCTCGGATTGGGCCGCCGGCGCCGATTCGGCGGCCGGCTCGTCGGGCGTGCGGGCCGCCCGGCTGAGGGCATCCGCCTGCTCCGCGGGCGACGCGGCCGCCGGCGCGCCGACGCGCTCCCCGTAGGCGGTGTGCAGGCGGCTGAGCTCGACCGTCTCCTCGGCACTCAGCTCGCTGCCCTTGCGGTAGACCGGGTTGCGGACGTGCGGGCTCCAGCGCAGGAAGTCCTCGACCTCGCGCTCGTAGCGGTACGGCTCCTGCGCGCCGCGCATGACCGGGTGGAGCCGCATGTGCTCGCCCAGCGCGAGCACGGCCTCGCGGCTGGTGTAGCGGTAGCGGAAGCCGGTGGCCTTGAGCTTGCGGTTGTCCAGGCCGCGGCCGAAGCGCAGCTGACCAAGCATCTCGGGCGGCAGCCGCAGGCCAAGGCGGCGAGCCACCGAGGCTGCGAGCCCGGTGCCCCACGGGGGCAGGAGCGGGGCCAAGCGCTTGCCCAGCAGGTCGATGACCTCGCTGAGCGCCAGCACGCCGTCGGCGGCCACGTTGTGGATGCCGGGCAGGTCGTGGCGCGCGGCGTGGGCGAGCGCGGCCACCACGTCGTCCTCGTGCGCGAACTGGTAGCGCGGGTCGAAGCCGAGGATGGTGGGCACGACCGGCAGCGAGAAGAGGGCGGTGTGCGAGGTGCGGACGTCCGGCCCGAGCACGTTGGCGAAGCGCATGATCGTGGTGCAGACCTGCGGGCTCTTCTCGGCGAAGTCGCGGACGTTGGCCTCGGCCTCCACGATGTCGCGCTCGATGCGCGTGCTGGGCGCGTGCGGGCGACCCATCGACTCCGTGAAGAACGCCGGATCGTCCTGCGCCGTGCCGTAGTAGTGCGCCGAGGACTTGAAGACGAATCGGCGCACGGTGGAGTGCGCGCAGGCGGCCAGGATGTTCATCGTGCCGATCACGTTGTTCTCGTGGGCCTTGCGCGAGGTGGTGGTGACCGAGTCGACCACCAGCCGGCTGTCCACCACCGTGTCGATCTCCGCGGCCTCCACGATCCGGCGCAGGAGCGCGTGCTGGGTGCCAACGCGGATGAACTCCGTGCGCTCGAGCTCGCGCGTGGGGTCGCGGTTGTCGACGCCGATGATGGCCTCGACCGCGTCGCTCTGCTCGAGCGCCTGGGCCAGCCGGCCGCCCCAATAGGTCGACAGCCCGGTGATCAGGACGCGGCGCGGGGCCGTCCGTCGCTCCTCGTTCATCCGAACCACACCGACTTGCGCTTCTTGACCATGTCCCAGACGTTCTCCTGGATCCGGGCGCGGACCTCCTGCGCCACCGTCTGGACGAGCGACTTGTCCGCGTCCAGGCCCTCCTGGTCGAAGTGGAACGGCTCGAGGAAGCGGATCTTGAACTTGGCGGGCAGGTAGCCCAGCATGCCGAGCACGCCGAGGTGCGGGAAGGTGGGCGTGATCGGGAAGTAGGTGAGGCCCGTGAGCTTGCTGAGCAACCCGAGGTGGGCGAAGATCGGGGCCGCCTCCTCGGCGCCCACCACGCACACCGGCACGATCGGCACGCGGGCGCGCATGGCGGCCTCGACGAAGCCGCCGCGGCCGAAGCGACGCAGCCGGTAGCGGTCCTTGTAGAGCTTCTCGGTGCCCTTGCGGCCCTCGGGGAAGACGAGCACCAGCTGCTGCTCGTCGTAGAGCAGCCTCTGCACGTTCGCCGGGTGGGCGGCCACGCAGCCCATCTTGGGCATGAGCATCGAGAAGCCCGGATAGCCCTTGAAGAAGTGCTCGACGGTGATGTTGAGCGGCCGCGGGTGCGGGTGCTCCTCCTTGATCGCCTTGCCGATCATCGCCGCGTCGGGAGGCAGCGCGCCCGAGTGGTTGGAGACGAGCAGCGAGCCGCCCGTGGGCGGGATGTTCTCGACGCCCTCCACCTCGCAGCGGAACCAGTACGAGTAGAAGAAGTCGATGAGCGTGCGGTCCATGAACCCCTCGACGCGCTCCGAACGTCCCCAGTCGTTGAGCTGCCGCTCCGGCTCGACGCCCGGCAGGTAGGAGCGCATGTCGTCGGAGCGGCGCGCGGGCAGCCCCGCCCGCTCGCCGAGGTCGGTGACCTCGGGCTCCCGCACGCGCAGGCTGGTTCTGCCAGTGTCGGCCATGCCCCGATTGTGGCAGGGATGCTTTTCGTCAGCCGCGCGACAGCAGCGGCTCGAGGCGGTCGCGCAGCTCGTGCCAGTCGCGGCCGCCCACCGCGCGGCCGGCCTCGACCATCCGGACGTTCCACGGATGGACGATCGTGGCGGCCACGATCCCGCCCTGGCTGGCCTTCTCGAGGTTGACCGGGCTGTCGTCCACGAGCACGTCGATCCCGAGCTCGATGCAGCGCGGGACCTTGTCGAACGAGCAGTGCAGGTCGTCGTACGGCATGCCGATGCGCTCCAGCCAGCGCTCCGTGGCCGAACGGGTGGGACCAGCCCGGTGACTGGTCACGTGGATCCAGTGCCCGGCCTGGCGCCAGGCGCCCACCGTCTCCACCGCCCCCGGGTACGGCTCGGCCGCCTCGATGTTCTCGTCGCTGTGCGTCTCCCTCACGCAGGCGACCAGCTCGTCGTGCTCGAGCGTCGTGATCCCCCAGTCGTGCTGCTCCGCGTAGGGGAGGGCGACCCCGTAGCGGCGGCGCGCGATGCCGTCCAGCAGATCCCAGTAGTGGTGCAGCGTCGAGTCGATGTCGAGTGCGATGCGAGCCATCCGGGTACCGTACGACGCGTGGGAGTCTTCCCGACAAAGGTCATCCCCGCCACGCCCGGGTCGGCGCGGCGCGCGGGGGACGACTACGGGGCACCGGGCGTTCCCGACTGGCGCGAGATCGACTGGCGCCAGCACCTGAACCAGATCGAGATCGGCGGCCGGCGCGTGAACTACGTCGAGATCGGC
This sequence comes from Thermoleophilaceae bacterium, assembly GCA_034664185.1. Classification (GTDB taxonomy): domain Bacteria; phylum Actinomycetota; class Thermoleophilia; order Solirubrobacterales; family Thermoleophilaceae; genus AC-37. Next base: position 2,319 of record JAXDIC010000090.1, on the reverse strand, counting down.
TCCGGAGACGGCCCGCCGGTCGTGTTCGTCCACGGCCTGTCGGGCAACTGGCAGAACTGGCTCGAGAACCTGCCGCGATTCGGGCAGGAGCGCCGGACGGTGGCGCTCGACCTGCCGGGCTTCGGCGAGTCCGAGCCCCCGGCCGAGAAGATCACCATCTCCGCCTACGGGCGCGCGGTGGACGAGCTCTGCGAGCGGCTGGACCTGGGCGAGGTGGCCGTGATCGGCAACTCGATGGGCGGCTTCATCGCCGCGGAGATGGCGATCCAGTTCCCGCAGCGCGTCGAGCGGCTGGGGCTGGTCTCCGCCGTCGGGATCACCAGCGTCAGCACCGCGCGCACGCCGGTGATGCTGTGGGGCCGGATCGCCATGTTGGTCGGCTCGCGCGGCGCCGCGGAGAGGCGGATGGCGATCACGCGGCCGCGTCTGCGGCACGCGACCTTCTCGACCCTGGTGCGACACCCGACTCGCATTCCCGCGGACCTCCTGTGGGAGATCTCCCTGGGCGCCGGCCGCGATGCGTTCAAGCCCGCCCTGGAGTCGTTCCTCGACTACGACGTCCGCGACCGGATGCCCGACATCGCCTGCCCCGCGCTGGTCGTCTGGGGCGGAAAGGACATGCTCGTGCCGGTCGCCGACGCGCACGAGTACGAGCGGCTGATCCCCGGCGCGCGGGCCGTCGTGTTCGACGACACCGGGCACATCCCGATGGCCGAGCGGCCCAACACCTTCAACGACTGCATGCTCGACTTCCTCCACCAGCCGCGCGGCCAGCAGTCCCAGGGCGTGGGGCACGCGACCGACGGGGCGGCCGGGGCGAACGGCGCGAACGGCGGCGCGCCGTCGCCGGACGCCGACCGGGCGCCCGAGACCGCGCCTTAGCCGGGTCCGCCGGCGAGCAGGCCGAGCGGCAGCCGCGGGCTCACGTCGTGATGGCCCCCTCGGCGGCCGAGCCGACGTGCCGCGCGTACTTGCCCAGGACGCCGTCGCTGAAGCGCGGTGGCGGGGACTCGTAAGCCGCCACGCGATCGGCGATCTCCTGGTCCGAAAGCTCGACGTCCAGGCGACGTCCCTCCACGTCGAAGACGATCGTGTCGCCCTCGCGAACGGCGGCGATCGGCCCGCCGCGCGGCGCCTCGGGAGCGACGTGCCCCGCCATCAGGCCGTGCGTGGCGCCGGAGAAGCGGCCGTCGGTGAGCAGCGCCACCGACTCGCCCAGCCCCTCCCCCACCAGCGCCGCCGTGACGCCGAGCATCTCGCGCATGCCCGGGCCTCCGGCCGGCCCCTCGTTGCGGATGACCACCACGTCGCCGGCAACGATCTCCTTTGCCTTGACCGCGGCGAAGGCGTCCTCCTCGCACTCGAACACCCGCGCGGGCCCGCTCTGGCGCATGCGCTCCAGGCCGGAGAGCTTGACCACGCACCCGTCCGGCGCCAGGTTGCCGCGCAGGATCGCCAGGCCTCCGGTGGGCTTGATCGGATCGTCGAGGGGGCGCACCACCTGCTGGCCGGGTGCCTCCTCGGCGTCGGCGGCCTCCTGCCCGATCGTGCGCCCCGTGACGGTGGGCGCGTCGGCCTTGAGCAGGCCGGCGTCGGCCAGCCGCTTGGCCACCAGGCGGATGCCGCCGGCACGGTAGAGGTCGGTGGCCACGAAGCGGCCGCCGGGCTTCAGGTCGGCGAGCAGCGGGGTCTGCGAGCTGATCCGGTCGAAGTCGTCGATGACGAGGGGGACGTCGGCCTCGCGGGCGAGCGCGAGCAGGTGGAGCACCGCGTTGGTGGAGCCGCCCGTGGCGGCCACGCAGGCGATGGCGTTCTCGATCGACTCCCGGGTGATGATCGAGCTGGGACGAACGTCGTCCTCGATCAGCTTCATGACGAGCCGGCCGCAATCCTCCGCCACCTGGCCCTTCTTGCCGTCCTCCGCCGGAACCATCCCGCTGCCCATCGCGGAGATGCCGAGCATCTCGAACGCGGTGGCCATCGTGTTAGCCGTGAACTGGCCGCCGCAGGCGCCGGCGCCCGGCGAGGCGACCGACTCGAGCTCGGCCAGGTCGGCGTCGCTCATCGATCCGACCGCGTGCGCCCCCACGGCCTCGAACACGTCGAGGATCGTGACGTCCTTGTCGCGAAAGCGCCCGGGCGCGATCGAGCCGCCGTAGAGCATCAGGCTCGGCACGTCGAGGCGCGCGAGTGCCATCACGCAGCCGGGGATCGTCTTGTCGCAGCCGGAGAGCGCGACCACGCCGTCGAAGAGGTGGCCGCGCGCGACCAGCTCGATCGAGTCGGCGATGACCTCGCGGCTGACCAGCGAGGTCTTCA
>JAXDIC010000088.1:0-3962 GCA_034664185.1 Thermoleophilaceae bacterium | reverse complement strand
CCCAGGCGCCCGACGATCCCCTGGCCGTCCTCGCGCTCCTCGACCCCGCCGATGTAGGCGACCACGAACACGTAGAGCACCATCACCGCTCCGGCGTAGACCACGAGCTGCGCGGCCGCCAGGAACTCCGCGTTCAGGAGCAGGAACAGGAACGCCAGCGAGAACAGGTGCGCGACCAGCGCCAGCACGCTGTAGAACGGGTTGCGCAGCAGCACCACGCCCATCGCGCCGGCGATCGCGCCCAGCGCGGCGATGAAGAACAGGATCCCCTCGAAGACCACCGGCGCTACTCCCCCTCGCGGCGCAGGGGCGTCCGCTCGACGGGATCGGCCAGCAGCATCTCCTTCGTGAAGATCAGATCGGAGCGGGTGTAGTCGGCCAGCTCGTAGTCGTTGCCCATCGTGATGGCGTCGAACGGGCAGGCAATCTCGCAGTAGCCGCAGAAGATGCAGCGCGTCAGGTTGATCTCGTACACCGCCGCGTAGCGCTCGCCCGCGGACACCTGGTTCTCGGGCGTGTTCTCGGCCGCCACAACGCGGATGCAGTCCGCCGGGCAGGCCGCCGCGCACAGCGAGCACCCCACGCACTTCTCCAGGCCGGTGTCCTCGAAGCGGTGCAGCTTGTGGCGGCCGCGGAAGCGCGGATACACCGGCGTCTTGTCCTCCGGGTACTCCTTGGTCACCGGGCCCTCCACCACGCGCCCGAAGACCGTCTTCATGCCGCGCAGGGTCTCGCCGAACGCGCGGTAGGCGCCCGCGATCCCGCCCGGCTCGGGCCCGCGCTGCACCTCGATGATGTCGTCCGACGGGTTCCAGCTCATGCGACCACCAGGATCGCCGTGACCAGGGCGTTGAGCGTCGCGATCGGCAGCAGCACCTTCCAGCCGAACGACATCAGCTGGTCGTAGCGGAGCCGCGGCAGCGTCGCGCGGATCCAGATGAACAGCACGATGATCAGGAACATCTTCAGGATCACCCAGAGCGGATCGAGGAAGGCCGGACCGGGGCCGTGCCAGCCGCCCAGGAACATCGCGGTGGCGATGCCGGCGATGCCGATCATGTTGATGTACTCGGCCATGAAGAACGACCCGAATCGCATGCCGCCGAACTCGGTGTTGTAGCCCGCCACGATCTCGGCGTCGGCCTCCGGCAGGTCGAACGGCGGCCGGTTGGTCTCGGCGAACGCCGCGACCATGAAGATGCAGAACCCGACGAACTGCGGCAACACGTACCAGATGTGGTCCTGCTTGTTCACGATCTCGGTCAGCGACAGGGAGCCGGCCGTGAACACCACGCCCAGGAGCGACAGGCCCAGCGACACCTCGTACGAGATGAGCTGCGCGGCCGAGCGCATGGCGCCGAGGAACGAGTACTTCGAGCCCGACGCCCAGCCGCCCAGCATCAGCCCGTAGAAGGCCAGCGCGCCGAACGCGAACGCCCACAGGATCCCGATCGACACGTCGATGCCGTACAGCCCGTAGCTGGCGCCGAAGATCCCGTCGTGGCGCACGTCGCCGAACGGGATGATGGCCAGCGTGGCCACCGCGGTGAAGATCGAGATGGCGGGGGCCAGGGCCATCATCCACGGCACCGCGGTCTCGGGCGTGGACTGCTCCTTGGACAGCAGCTTGAGCACGTCGGCCAGCGGCTGCAGCAGGCCGAACGGGCCGACCCGGTTGGGTCCGAGCCGTGCCTGGAAGCGGCCCAGCAGCTTGCGCTCGAGCAGCAGGATCATCGGCACCACGCCCAGCACGAACCCGAAGATGACCAGCGCCTTCACGATCTGCACGAGCGTCGACTCGACGTAGTTCACCGCGGCCAGCTGGATCGTCACGGCTTGCGCACCTCCACCACGCGCGGGCCGCCGTTGGTGAGCAGCGTGGCGTTGTCCTCGCTGGTCCCCTCGATCAGGAACACGCTGCCCGCCGGCACGCGCGCCCGCAGCGCGGCGCGGGCGCGCACGCTGGTGCCGTTCACGGCCACCTCGATCTCGTCGCCGGAGGCGATGCCCAGGCGCTCGGCGTCATCGGCCGACAGCTCCGCCAGCTGGCGCGGCGACAGGAAGCGCAGGCTGGGCGCGTGGTCGGTCTCGCGGCCCGCCCACAGCGAGCGGGCGGTACCCAGGCGCAGGCCCTCGGGCAGCTCGGGAGGCGTCTCCACCACACGCTCCGGCAGCGGAGTCTGCGCCAGCTGGCCGGCGGCGTCGCGCTCCTGCCAGCGGATGCCGCGTCCGCCCACCTCGTCGAGCGTCAGCCGGCGGTAGAACGGGATCGTGTCGGCCATCAGGCGCGTGAGCTGCGCCGGCTGCAGGCTGAAGGGCGCCCCCGAAAGCTTCGAGACCAGCTCCAGGAGCAGCTCGGTCTGCGGACGCACCTGACCCGGTCGTCCGATCGCCTGGCGCAGCCGCTGGATGCGCCCGTCGGGGTGGGTCAGCGTGCCCTCCTTCTCGGCGTACGACTCGGCGGGGAACACCACGTTGGCGAACCGCGACGTGGTCTCGTCGAGGAAGTCGCTGAACGCCAGCACGAAGCCGGCGCGGTCGAGGCCCGCCTCCCATGCGCCGCGGTCGGGATGGGTGCGAAGCGGGTCGGCCTGGAGCAGGATCAGCCCGCGCAGGTCCTCGCCCAGCGCGCCGGGGATCTCAGCCGCGGTGCGCCCGGGATCGTCGGCGTCCACCAGGCCGGCCTTCATGTTGGGCACGCAGCCCACCTCGCGGAGCCCGCGGCCGTTGGTCCCGGCCGGGATCTCGATCATGCCCGCGCCGTCCCCGCTGTTCAGCTCCAGGGCGCGCGACAGCGCCAGGAGCGCCGCCACCGCCTGGCGCCCGCGCTGGCCGTGCGACACGCGCTCGCCCCACAGCACCACCACCGGTCCCTTGCCGCGCAGCGCCTGGGCGGCGGCGCGAACGTCGTCGCCCGACGCCCCGGCCAGGCGCGCGCGGTCGATCTCACTGCCCGGGCGCCGCATGCCCATCTGGCCGGCGGCGTCGTGCAGCGACGCGCGTCCGGAGCGGCCCGCGCCGCGCGCCTCGGCCTGCGGCGCCGGCAGGCCGGCCAGCTCCGCGGCCAGGGCGCCGATGGCGGCCTCGTCCGCGCCGGGGGCGTAGCGCAGCACGGCCGTCGCGTTGGAGTCCAGCGAGCTGGGCCGGCTGGTGGCCACCACGAGCGGCACGCGTCGCCGGCGCACCGCCTTGCGCACGCGCAGGTCCAGGATCGGAGCCTCGTCCACCAACTCGGTGCCCAGCACCAGGATCGCGCCGGCGTAGTCAAGGTCCGACACCGCGGCGGTCAGGTCCGGGCGCGCCAGCGAGCGCGCCTGCCCCGCGTCGATGGGGCCGCCCGCGCGCGAGTCGAGGTCGGGCGAGCCCAGCACCTCGCGCATGAGGAACTGGAGCAGGAAGCCCTCCTCGTTGCTCGCCTCGCCGCCGGCGATCGCGGCGGTCTGCTCGCCCGAGCGGTCGAGGCCCTTCACGGCCTCGTCCATCGCGCGCTCCCAGGAGACGGGGCGCAGGCCGCCGCCCTCGCGCACCATCGGCTCCACGATGCGCTCCGGCGAGTTCACGATCTGGTAGCCGAAGCGGCCCTTGTCGCACAGCCAGCCGTCGTCCACCTCGGTGTTGTCGCGCGCCAGCACGCGCAGCACCTTCTTGTCGTCGCGCACGGTCAGCTCGACGTTGCACTGGCTCGGGCAGAGGGTGCAGACGGTGCCCGAGCCCTCGATGTCCCACGGGCGCGCGCGGAAGCGGTAGGCGGTGGACGTCAGCGCCCCCACCGGGCACAGCTCCACGATGTTGCCGCTGAACGGCCCGACGTAGGGAGTGCCGTCGTGGGTGCCCACGTAGGTGTGGTCGGCGCGCTCCAGGAAGACCAGCTGGTAGTCCTCCGCGATCTCCTGGGAGAAGCGCACGCAGCGGTAGCAGAGGATGCACCGCTCGCGGTCGATGGCGACCAGCGGCGAGAGCTC